>JBDUCF010000092.1:0-8816 GCA_040003545.1 Pyrinomonadaceae bacterium
AGGGAGAACCATTGTCGCAGGTGATGCGATCGGGCAAGCCGTAGCGGCGAAAGACTTGGATCAGAGCTGTTTGGGTAATGTTTCTGGTGTTTCTGGCGCAAGCCTGCAGAGCTATGGCAAAGCGAGAATGATCATCCAAAATGGTTAGCGGGTAACAACGTCCGTGGGGAAGTTTGAATTCGCCTTTGAAGTCCATCTGCCAAAGTTCATTAGCCGAGGCTCGCTCGTAGCGCTGAAAAGCTTGATGCTTGGCCGACTCTTTGGGGTCGAGTAGTTGATGACGGCGGAGAATGGCAGTGATGGTGCTGGAACTGGGCACCGCCGCGTGATCGAGGGCCAGCAAGCGCGCGCGTAATTTGCGCCCACCCCAGGCCGGATGTTTGTGGCGGAGATCGATGATCGCTTCTTCCATCTCAACTACGGAACGCGACGGCGAATGGTGCGGTCGTCGCGAACGGTCCTCCAGACCGTTAACCCCCGTGGAATGAAACCGGTGCAGCCACTTATAGGCAGTGGCGGAACTGATGCCATAGCACCGACACAAGTGACGGATGTTGGCCTTTGCGGCACCGGCCAGAGTTACAAACTCAAGGCGCTGAGACATGATGGAGACCTCTTTCCAAGGCATGATGTTCCTCCCTTTGGCAGGAACATTACGCTCACAAAAGTGTTTACCATGTCTCCGAACGGGTGTTTATGATGTCTCCGGTCTATACACCTTCCTGACTGCACTTGAATAGTGTTTGCGTTAGATGCTAGACCTTGAATATCAAGATTCAACTGGGACCACTTGCAGTCAGGAAGGCGGGCTTGCCCCCGCTCCTACCGATAAGGAATGCCGATGCGCATAACACAAGTTCAAATGGGATTTCGGAAACTAACACTAAGAGATCTGTCTTACCTTGCGTCTTTCGCGCTCTTCGTTCTTATCGGGCTTTCATTTTCGGTTTCATATCCTGTCTTTTCCCAACAGCGAACGAAGGCAACTGGTTCTACTTCAAAGACCATAACCATCAGTACCGAACCTGATGCGATCATCTGGCTTGACGAGATCCGTCGGGGCACAACTGACGCTGCCGGCAAGTTGACCTTAATGAAGATCTCTTCTGGTCGCCACATCATGCGGGTGCGGGCAAATGGTTTTAAGGAAGCAACGACATCACTGCTCCCCGGACGGCGAGGAAATGTCGTGGTAGAGCTGGTGCGCACCAGCGACCAGGCAGAGCTGACTTTCCAACACGCGGAGACGGCGCGCGAACAAGCAAAGGATGAAGAAGCGCGACAGAAAGCCGCGGAGCTTTACCGCAGCGCTTTGACGCTTCGTCCCGCATTCCCGGCAGCGCACGTGGGACTCGCTCGTGTGCTCATGTCCTTGAATGATTCCAGCGGCGCGCTGGAAGAGATTGATGCGGCGCGCAGTACGCGTCCTGTTTATCCCGAGGCCTCTGCGGTCGAGGGACGCATCTATCGCGAGGACGGGTTCACCGATAAGGCGATCGCTTCATTCCGTCGCGCCATTCGCGAAGCGCATGGCTTTCAGCCCGAGGGTCACGTGGGGCTGGCCCGCATTCTGGAAGAAAAACGTCAGTATGAAGAGGCGGCAGCCGAGTATGAACTGGCTATCAAGCAGCTTTCAGAAACTGAGCCGGTGATCTACCAACTACTGGGCGCTGTTTACGAGAAACTTGAAAAGTACAAAGAGGCAGTCACGGCTTATGAAAAGTATTTAGAGCTGGCGCCCAACGGCAGCCTCTCCGGGGCGATTCGCTCAATCATCGATCAACTGCGGCGTCAGGCCGCCGGACAGCAATTACTGCCGGGATAAGAAATTAGCCGCGGATGAACGCGGATAAAACGCGGATCAGAACCATAGATAAAAACCAGGAAGAGGCCAACAGCCTTTAAGCCGACAGCCTTTAACAAGTCCCGTCTCTGCTCGGTCATACCTAAGACATTCACAGCCGGCCGTCCTCCTTGCTTAGTGCTGTTTTTCTGATCCGCGTTTATCTGCGTTCATCTGTGGCCTGCTGTTTTCGATGCCGGCACTTTGCGCCTTCGCGCGAAAAATGAGAGCATCTAGCCGTCGTTCGCTTTCTTTCCAAAGCAGGCTAAAGGCCAACACGATGACAGTCCCCGCCGCCGCCCACACGCACATCTCCCGCAAAGCCAGTTTGTTTACTGAGTCGGTGATCCGCGAGATGACGCGCGAGGCGATGAAGTATGGAGCGGTTAACCTCTCACAGGGCTTTCCCGATTTCGCTGCCCCGGAAGACATCAAGCGTGTCGCCATGCAAGCCATCGCCGATGACGTCAATCAATACGCAATCACCTGGGGGGCCAAAGGTTTTCGCGACGCGATTGCCGCCAAAACAAAATGGTATCTCGGGCTGGAGATCGATCCGGAAACTGAGATCACTGTCACCTGCGGCTCGACCGAGGGAATGATCGCCGCGATGATGGCGACCGTGGATCCCGGCGAAGAGGTCGTGGTCTTCGAGCCGTTCTACGAAAACTACGCTCCCGACGCGATTCTGTCAGATGCCCGGCCCCGGCACGTGCCATTGCGGGCGCCGGACTGGAGTTTCGATCCACAAGAGCTGCGTGCGGCTTTCAACCAGAACACCAAAGCCATCATCATCTGCAATCCCAACAATCCCACCGGCAAAGTTTTCACTGGCGCCGAGATGGAATACATTGCCGGGCTCTGCCAGGAGTTTGACGCGCTCTGCTTCACTGACGAGATTTACGAACACATCATCTACCCGCGCCAGGGCGCAGAGATTAGGCACATCTCAATGGCCCAGCTGCCCGGCATGCGCGAGCGCACTGTGATTGTGAACTCCATGTCGAAGACTTATTCAGTGACCGGCTGGCGCGTCGGCTATTGCATTGCCCCTCCCACAATCACCAGCGCGATTCGCAAAGTTCACGACTTTCTGACCGTGGGAGCCGCCGCGCCTTTGCAGACTGCCGGCGCTTACGCACTATCGCTGCCGCCGTCCTATTACGATCAGCTCCAGGCCGAGTATGAAAGGCGACGCGATTTGATCTTGCCGGAGTTGGAGAAGGCCGGATTCAAAACTTTTCGACCCGACGGCGCCTATTACATCATGACCGACATCTCCGCCTTCGGCTTCAAGGACGACGTCGAATTCACGCGCCACCTGATCAGAGACATTGGCGTCGCCTGCGTGCCCGGATCCAGCTTCTATTCTGATCCGGCGCTCGGGGCGCAACAGGTGCGATTCTGCTTCTGCAAAAAGGACGAGACCCTCTTCGAAGCGGCGAACCGGTTGAGTAAACTGCACCGCTGAAGAAAAACCGCCATAACCAGCCGCGGATTAACGCGGATAAATACGGATTACAAACAGCAGGAAGAGTTTCTGATCCGCGTATGTCCGCGTTCATCTGCGGCTTGCTTTAGTTCTTGCGTCCTAGTAATTCGTAAGGATGTCCTCAGCAGCAAAGCCCATCTGCTGCAAACGATCGCGAGTCTGCGCGATCATTTCCCGCGAGCCACATACCAGTGCCACCGGTGACGAAAGATTTGGCAGCACGTGATCGAGCAGCGACTGCACGTAGCCCGTCGGTCCCGACCAGTCATGCCCATCAGGTCGAGAGATCACCTGACGCAATTCGACGCCGGCCGCTTCCCAGCTTTCAGTTTCATCTCGATAGCAAAAATCATCGGGCGTACGCGCACCGTAGAGCACGACCAACTGGCCAAAGTCTTGTTTGCGTTGCAGCACGTGACGCAGTACTGAGCGCAACGGCGCGACCCCCGTGCCCATCGCGACGAATACCAGATCTTTTCCTGTCTGCGCGGCCAGGGGAAAACCTCTACCCGCCACCCCTAGCAAATCAACCTGCGCCCCTCGCTCCATCTCATAAATCAGGACACTGGCGCCAATAGTGCGTTTGACCAGTATCTCCAATTCCCGATCTTCCGGGGCGCCGGCAAATGCAAAGTAGGCCGGCTCTTCGCCATTAACGCGCAACGTCGCGACCTGTCCGGGAATGAACGGGATGCCATGCCCGGCCTCCGCGTTTTGCGGCACCAGGTCAAACGATCGTACGTCGCGAGCTTGTTCGCGGATTCCGGTAATGACGAGTGGACGCGCGTCCTGTTTTTCCATCGAGTGTATCTGCTTTAATTGAATTTCCGCCGCGCAGTGTAAACGATCTTGAAGACAAATCGTAGAAATCGTATTGGTGGCGATCCTGGTGATGATAAGATGCGTCTAAGGCGATGAGGTGCGAAACATGAACGTTACTATTTCAAAGCGGGCTCGAGGCTACACGATCTCCGGAGTTGTATTAATGGGAGTGGTACTCCTGGCTGCCGCGAATGCTAACGCCCAGTCCGGCCGGCGCGCGCCCAAAGGAACCGTAACCGTTCCCTCGGTCTCCGGCCCAAAAACTGTAGAGAAGAAACCGGTCCCCGAGACAGCCAACGCCATTCCCCTGCTGGTTGCAATTGAGGACCACAATCCCTTTTCCGGCATTCCCTACTACCTTGCCGGCACGGTTCGCGACACCTGCGTCGATCGTTTGCGCAAGTCACCGGACGTTAAGGTTGGCATGGCCGAACGCGGCATGAATCGCTCTGAAGCGATTAAGCTGGCCAAAACTGAAAAAGAAACTTATGTCGTCTGGCTGCAAATCGAAAGTGATTCGTACGATAACGGCCGATCTGGAAATTCAACTCCCGACAGTTTATACGTGCGCTACACCATCTACACTCCAGTAACGGCAAAGATAAAAGCTTCCGGCCGCGCCTACAAGCAGATATACCGAAACGGCAAAGGAGGTGTTTTGGGCCGCATTCCCTCTTCGCGCGGCGGCTCAATCTATTCCGAGTACGCTTTGAAGCAAGCCGCGCAGGACGCCGCTGAACAAATCCTCCATGCCTTCCTGCTTAGTGGGCCGGATGGACGCCTGCCTGGATAGCGCTTTCAGCTTCTGCATACATTCGGTCAATCACGTCGCGGTACTTCTCATCAATCACTCGCCGCTTAACTTTCAGCGTGGGCGTCATCTCGCCACCTTCGATCGTCAATTCGTTTGGGAGCAGGGCGATGCGCTTGACGCGCTCGTACTGGGCCAGGTCAGGTGTCAGCGAAGCGATCTGGCGCTCGAACAAATCAATGATCCGCGGGTGGCGGCATAGTTCTTCATGCGTGTCGGCAGCTATCCCCTTGAGCCTGGCGTAGGATTCAAGTCGCTCCCAGTCAGGCACAATCAGCGCCGCGGGAAACTTGCGATCGTTGCCGACGAGTATCACTTGATTCACGAAGCGCGATCCCTTAATCAGCTGCTCGATTGGCTGCGGCGCGATGTACTTGCCTCCGGAAGTCTTTAGCAACTCTTTCTTGCGATCGGTAAGGGTCAAAAACCCTTCGCTGTCGATCGCGCCAATGTCACCGGTCTTGAACCAGCCATCGGCGGTGAACACCGCACCTGTCTGCTCCGGCTTGTTCCAGTAGCCCTGCATGATGTTGGGCCCGCGCGTTTCGATCTCACCGTCGGGCGCGAGCCGGATTTCGACGTTGCGGATGGGTTTACCTACGGTGCCGATGCGATTGTCGTCCAGCGTCAAGGCCGTGATCACCGGAGAGGTTTCAGTTAGCCCATAGCCTTGCACAATTGGCAGTCCGGCGCCTTCAAAGATGTAACCGATCTCTTCGGAGAGCGCCGCGCCGCCGGAAACGAAGATGCGAATGTGACCACCCATCGCCTCCCGCCACTTCGAAAACACCAGAACCGAAGCGATTTTATGCTTGAGCGCCAGCGACAATGGAACGTTCTTGTGATTCAGACTCAACTGCGCCCAGGCTTTGCCCACCTCAACGGCCCACGCCAGCAGCGCGCTGTTAATTCTCCCGGTCGCCGCGGCCTTGTCCTTGATGCGCGCATAAATCTTCTCAAAGATGCGCGGCACGCCTACGAAAACCGTGGGATGAACTTCGCGCATGTTCACGCCCGTCTGCTCCAGCGACTCGCCGAAGTACACTGCCATGCCGTGGTGCAGATACATGTACATCGCCTGGCGCTCGAAGATGTGTGACAGTGGTAGCACGGACAGCGACACGTCGTCCTTGTCAAACTCAAAATTTTCGGCTGAATCAATCAGGTTCGAAACGAGGTTGGCGTGCGTCAGCATGACGCCCTTCGGCTCGCCGGTCGTTCCTGAGGTGTAGATGATCGTTGCCAGATCCTGCGGGCTGTGATTCCGGGCCAACCTGGCGATCAGCTGCGGCTCCTGCTTTTCAAGTTCGCGACCGCGCGCTTCCATTTGCGAAAGGCTCAGGCTATTCGCTTTGGTTGGTTCAGTTTCAAACAGCACGACTTGCTCAAGCGCGGCGCACCCGGCAAGAACCTCCTCGACTTCCGCCAGCTTCCTGGGCGTTGATACGAAAACCACCCGCGCGCCGGAATCCTGCAGGATGTAGCGCACCTGTGGCGGCGTTAACGTGGGATAGATGGGAACATCAGTGGCGCCCAGGAGCAGACAGCCACCATCAGCCAGGACCCATTCCGCGCGACTTTCGGACAGAATGGCGACGCGATCGCCCGGGCGCACGCCCAGCGCATGAAGGCCCAGGGCAATCAATCGCATTCGGGCCAGCATTTCATCAGACGAGATCGGATGCCAGGCGCCAGCCTGTTTGTAATTAAGGGTATTGGATCTCCGGTGATCGCGGGCGACGCGCTCGAATATTTCGGCAAGCGTCGTGGGCTCGTCCGGATGCAGAGGTAGGCGAGCCGGCGCTTTCGCTTCCGCGCGATGTTCGAGGCTCACTTGGTCGCGACTCCGTTGAGAAAGATATCCAGGACCTGGTCAGCCATCGGCGCCAGTTTGTAGCGACGTTTTGAAATGATCCAGTTGGTCGCCATTTCATCGAGCGCGCCAAAGAGGATCTTGGCCACCACCTTTGCGTTAAGTTCTTTGCGAAATACGCCGGCGCGCTGACCTTCTTCAAAAGTACTGCGAATCAGAGCCAGATACTCAGCAAAGCCGGCGGCGGAAAACTCTTCCATGAACTTTGTCGAGCCGCGCAGCTCCACCTGAAACACGACTGCAAGATCGCGGTCGGCGCCGAGGCGTTCCAGGTGCAAGAGCGCGATGCGGCGCAACTTTTCGCGTGGGTCATCCAGTTTTTTGAGTCGCTTGCGGGCATCGATGATCGCTTCGTCAACGCTGCGATCGAAGATGGAATGCAGAATTTCTTCTTTGCTCTTGAAGTAAAGATAGACGGTGCCATCGGCCACCCCGGCCGCGCGCGCAATGTCGGCGACTTTGGAATTAAAGTAGCCGTTGCGCGCAAAGACGCGCGTTGCGGCCCTCAACAGAGCTTCGCGCTTGTCGGGGACCATCGGGCGGGTTGCGTTAAGGGCACGGGCAGATTTCATAGTCGATGGCGATTACTGATTTGGAGTGCGCCGGCAGAGCGAAGCGGCGACGGCGCTTTGGTTAGTGCGCCCAATGCCTAATCCAAAGCGGTGTCTCCCGACACGTCAGGATGCCACCGCACGCCCTGATGAATGAACCATCACTCAGCAATGCTGCCAGCCTAACCTGAGCAAGAATTTTGCGCAATGTTGCTGCCTGTGAAGCTTAATCGTGAGGCGAAGAGCCTGGTTGGTCCAGAGGCGTGGAATCCGGGCGTTCGGCCGGATCGAGGTGCACCGATCCGCCCCGCAAACGAAACTCCTGGGTAGGAAACGGAATCTCGATGCCGGCTTCGCGAAACAGTTTATCAATGCGGTAATTGATATCGCTGCGAATCTGCGCGTGGACTCGCGGGCGATTGGTCCAGATCATTAGACGAAAGTCCATCGAAAAGTCGCCGAACTTCAGGAACTGCACCTTGGGCGTTGGATCGCTCAGCACGTTTTCTATGTCAGTGGCTGCCTGCAAAAGGGTCATGGTTACCAACTCAACATCCGAACCGTAGGCCACGCCCACTGGAATGGAAAGGCGCGCGCGGGGATCCCCGTACGACCAGTTAATCAAACGCTGGCTGATCAGTCTGGAATTGGGAACGATGATGGAGATGCGATCATTGGTAAGCACGATGGTGGTGCGCAGGTTGATGCTCTGCACGTCGCCTTCGTCCTCACCAATGGTGATGCGGTCGCCAATACGCACCGGCCGTTCGAAAAGCAAAATGAATCCGGAGGCAATATCGGCCGCGATGTATTGCAAGCCGAAGCCGATGCCCAGGGAAAGTGCCGTGAAGACAACCGCCAGAGCTGCCAGGTTCAAATTGAAGGCTGCTTGTAACGCGAAGATTATGCCCAGAGCAACGATCAGGTACTGGGCCAATCGCCCGATGGTGTAGCGAATTCCGGGATCAATATAAGCGCGTTGGGCTATGCGGCGCTGTAGCAGCTTTTTGATTGAGCGAGAAAGAAGAATCGCGACCGCAAGCACCGCGAACCCCTCGAGCAATGTGGCTAAGGAGAGCTTGATACTGCCGAATTGGAATTCACGGTTTAAGTAATACCCGACCTTCTGAAGCAGGCCGGCGTTATCCTGGAGCGATAGGAGCGAGAGCCCAATCGGGAGAGGGAAAATTGCCGAATCGAAACTAACAGATAGCAAACTGAATTTGGCGGCCAACAAAGAAGTTAGCATTCCTGTTGTTTAGAGTACCAACTTTAGCTGGGCTTTTCAGAACTTCCTAAGAGTCCGACTAAAGTCGTACTCTGAAGCCGCCCAAATCCGCATTCCGAAATCCCCATTCCGAAATTCTTATGGCGGAGGGGACAGGACTCGAACCTGCATAGCCTTTCGGCCGGCGGTTTTCAAG
>JBDUCF010000093.1:0-8791 GCA_040003545.1 Pyrinomonadaceae bacterium
ATCGGGCACCAGCCACATGACCGCGACCAACACAATCAACCCGAAAGCCAGCCACCGCTGCACCAGGGCAAGCGGAATTGCCACGAGGTAGATCAACGCCGATATCTGGCCCTTGAAATCTTTGCCCACGGCAATAGCCAGAACAGAATCTTTGCCATGGACCGAAATGAGCGTGCGCGTCAGGATGAAGTAAGCAATGGCAGAAAACAACAGCACCGTTCCATAAAGCGCGACGGACCAGGGGGCAAAATAGTTCTCGCCCATCCAGGCGGTAACAAAGGGAGTCAGTGACAACCAGAACAGCAGGTGCAGGTTAGCCCAAAGCACTCCACCACTGACGTGTTGGACGGCATAGAGCAGGTGGTGATGATTGCTCCAGTAGATGCCCAGGAATACGAAACTAAGTACATAGCTCAAAAACACGGGAACCAATGGTAGCAGGGCCGCCGGGTTTGATTCGTGCGGCACTTTCAATTCCAGCACCATGATGGTGATGATGATGGCAATCACCCCATCGCTGAACGTTTCCATTCGTGCCTTGGTCATTCCTGGTTTCGCTGACGTCTCGCTAAATATCCCTTGTCACGTGGATCCAGACTCCGGACCACCGGATGAGAAGATCAACTCCCGGTCTCAGGGTATCGTTACCAGCGGCAGTTCAATGAAACTAGCCTGTCCAGTCGTATGGTAGATGCGCTGCGTTGCCTTTCTATAGTCACCCGGCTTGGCCCAGAAAATGTTGGATACGAAGGTTTGCGGATTCCGGTCGTAGAGTGGGAACCAACTCGATTGCACCTGCACCATGATCCGGTGTCCCGGTAGAAATACGTGATTCGCGGTGGGAAGGGCGAAGCGATAACGCAGCGGTTCGTTTGCGGCGATGGGTTTCGCTGTGTCCAAACTTTCGCGATAGCGGCCCCGAAAGATGTCGGCCGAAACCATCAATTGATAGCCGCCCATTGCAGGTTGACCGGCAACTTCATCGGGATATAGATCGATCAACTTCACTACCCAATCGGAATCCGTGCCGCTGGTGGAGGCGATTAGATTGGCGATCGGTTCGCCGCTGATCTTCACCGGCGCTTTTAATTCATCCGAAGTGAATACCAAAACATCCGGACGTCCTGACGCTTCACGCTGGTCGTCCACCAACCAACGGGCCCAGTACAACCCACCGGCAGGTTGAATTGGCCGCGAGCGAAAAGGCACTGGCTTGGCCGGGTCGGAGACGTACTCTTCGTAGCCGGGTTCCGCATTCGCAGCGGTGAAGCTCGCTTTCAAACCGGTGTTGAGATAGAGCGGCGTTGCCTTGATGGTGCAGTTGCCCTCGCAACCGGCCGGCCACGCAGACAATCGCCGCCACTTATTTGTTCCCGTTTCAAAAGCCGTCACCGGCGCAATATCCATCTTCGGTGCGTCGTCCTTCAGGTAGTGATCCAGAAACGGACGGAGTATTTCCTGGCGGAAGGTTAGCGCGGTATCGCTATTGAACTTCAGAGCGCCGAGTGTCGAGCCGTCCGCGATCTCCTGGCCGTGATGCCATGGACCCATCACCAGAAAGACTTTGTCGTTGCTTGTGTCCTTTGGCTTGATGGCCTTGTAGACAGCGATGTCACCATAAATGTCTTCCTGATCCCAGAGACTGTGGACCAGCATCACCGGCACTTTCAAAGGCTGGCCTGCCAGTATCTTGTCCACGGCCTGATCGCGCCAGAAGGCATCGTAACTCGGATGCTCGAGCAACTTGCGCCAGAATCCGATTTGTTCGAGCCCGCGACGGCGCCCAAGCTCGCCGGCTGATCCTGCCTGCAGGTACATGTCGTAGTCGTCGAAGTTACTGGTCCACCAACGGGCATAATTAGATTGTGTGGCTACCTGTTCATAAATGTACGGCATGTTCTGCTGGCGGAAGGCGCCGTTATGAAACCAATCGTCACCCATCCAGCCGTCAACCATCGGATTCATCGGCACCGACACTTTGAGCGCGGGATGTGGATTGACGAGGGCCATCAAAGGCAAGAAGCCGTCATAGGAAATCCCGAGTATGCCGACCTTGCCGTTGCTTTCGGGAATGTTCTTCACCAACCAATCAATTGTGTCGTAGGTGTCGGTAGCATGATCGACCGGCGTCGGGTTCTGCGGTCCATGCAACGGACGGTTCATGACATAGTCGCCCTCGGAACCATACTTGCCGCGTATGTCCTGGACCACACGGATATAGCCGCCTTCGACAATTACTTCGACGGCATTGTCATAGCCGCTGAGAATTGGGCCAAGATGCGAACTCTCAGAGTGGCTGGTGAGTCCGGTGGCATTGTAGGGCGTGCGTGTCAGAAGGATGGGCGCGCGCTTTGCGCCCTTTGGTATCAGGATAACCGTGTGCAGCCTGACTCCGTCACGCATCGAGATCCATTCGTCGCGGCGAACATACTCGAAGCCCTCGTTGGTGGGTTCAAACCTTGCCGGCCTCTCGCTTGGCAGCGTGGGGGAAGCGGTCGGTGTCTGGGCTAATGACGGTGCAATGCCCAACAACACGGCGACGAACGCCGGCGCCAGCAAGTTCAAAGCGCGAATATTCTTCATCATCGGTTAATCGTCCTTATTAGAGTCATGCAAAGGTGCGAGACGCTTCTAGTAAAGTCTATTCCTGGTACGGCGAAGCGGTTACGCCCTTCAGCCCAACGTTGCCGCTCGGCGGCTACTTTGGGTATTGGCCCATGAAAGAGGGCGCAACCCATCGGGGTTGAGGCGGATTGGAATTCGACACCCAGGGTAGCCGCGGCGGCAACCCTGGGTTGAAGGTCGTAACCGCTTCGCGGTATGAAAACCCGACATCGAACTAATCTCAATTCTAATTCACCAACCGCTCAAACTTTATTAGAGGTTCCATGCAGCATCAGCTTTCTTCCTGGAGTCTTGGCTCGCTCTCCAACTCTGGATGTTTGCCTCTGATGTCGCGATAGAAAGCCCTTATCTTGTTCATGTCTTCAGTAATATTTCCGCTAGGCTTTACAAACATACCCAGGCCGCATAACTTTCTCTGGTAATCCAGATAGCCGAGACCGATAGGCACTCCGCTCTGATACGCAATATGATAAAAGCCCGACTTCCAAAGATCTACTTTACTTCGGGTGCCTTCCGGCGCAACAGCTAAAATAAGTTGCCGGCGTCGTTCAAATTCTGCGGCCATCTGGGTGACGAAGGACTGCGGTTCTCGTCGATCAATAGGAATCCCACCCAGTCTCCGCATAAACCATCCCCACGGAAAATTAAATATCGTGTGTTTGCCCACCCACGATGCACGCAGACGCATTACATAGGCTGCGGCCAGCATAAATGGTAAGTCCCAGTTGGACGTATGAGGTGCTGCTATGCAAACGAATTTTAGGTAGCCGGGAGCTTCTCCCTGAATCTTCCAACCAAACAGCCCCAGCCATAATCTTCCCAGCCAGTATAAAAACAAATTCCGCCGCCTCCGTTGCCGCCCGGGTAATGATCAGCGACCGGTGAACAGAGTCTTCTCGTCGACGAAGCAAAGGCCGTTGCCCCACGGGTCCTCGACATAGAACGAACGTTCGCCCCAGGGTCGGACAACGATCTGGCCCGCGCTGTCGCCATGAACGTCTTCGGTCGAAAGGCATCCCAGCTCAGTTGCTCGAGCATGCACTTGTTCGAGATCGTTCACCGCGAAATAAATGTAATCGGGGAGCGGTTCGGCCTTCTTGCCGTCGGCGCTTGGATCGACCAGCGCCAGGATTACCGGGCCGCAATCGATGTAATGACGAGAAGCGCGGGGAATCCGTCGACCCGGGTCGTCTAACAACTTCCCATAGAACCGCTCAGCCTGATCCAGATCGTCGACTTGTAGAATTATGCGAAATAGTTTGTCAGCCATCGATCAGCGCCTCGTTATTTGGAAGTTGTTGCTTAAAACATGACAGGCAGGAATGCCTGTCCTACCAGGCAACCGCGTATCTTCCTCGGCGCGGATCGGCGCCGGCGGAGGAAACGCCGTTTTGCGGGTTGTAGACAATAACGGTTGGCGAAGAGAGTGTGCCCCAGGCGGATTGGATATTCACTTTATGGCCCCGCGCTTTCAAATCCGCTATGGTCTGCTCCCCTATCCTCGATTCAAGATTCAGCGAGCCGGGCAGGAATTCGTGATCGTCAAATGAACTGACGTAATGCTGAGTGTCAAAACGAGCTGCTTCCACAGCTTCCTGCGGGTTCATGCCAAACCAGATGATGTTAAGCAGGACCTGCAGCAGCGCCTGGTCCTGATTGTCACCGCCCGGAGTGCTCAAGACCATAAACGGTTCGCCGTCTTTCAAAACAAGTGTCGGCGTCAGCGTGATGCGAGGCCGCTTGCCCGGCGCCACCACATTCGGACTTTTTGGATCAGTTAAGGCAGATTGCAAACGCTGGCCCATCAACACGCCCGTGTCGCCCGCCACCACGGCGGGCAGCCACGCGCCGCTGGGAGTGGCGCTGAAGAGATTGCCATCCTTATCGATTACGTTTACGCAGGTTGTATCGTTAGCGCGTTCAATTTGAGGAACTGCTGAAGCGCGGCTAATTGCAGGCGTGGCGCTGGCAAGCACGGCGCGCATGTTCAGCGGATCGCCTGGTTGTTGAGCTAAAGATGCTTTTTGTCCGTCGATGAGTGAACGGCGCAGGGCCGCGTAATTCTTCGACAACAATTCATTCATGGGAATCTTCACAAAATCCGGATCCCCGTAGTAGCGATCGCGATCGGCAAGAGCCAGCTTCAGCGCTTCAGTGATTGTGTGAATGTAGTCCGCGGAATTATGACCGAGCTTTTTGAGATCGTACCCTTCCAGCAGGTTAAGCGTTTCGACCATCGCCGGACCCTGCGTCCAGAAGCCGGCTTTGTAAACTTCATAACCTCGGTAGTCCGCCTTTACCGGCTTGCCGACTCGTGCTCTAAAGCGGGCGAGGTCTTCAGCGGCGAGCAGGCCGCCGTTTGATTGCATGTAGGCGCCGATGCGTTTACCGATTGGACCGCGATAGAAATAGTCGCGGGCGGCCATTAGCCCTGCATGACGTCCCTTGTTGGTTGCCTGTTTTTCGGCGCTCGCAATCGCGCGCATCGTTCTCGCCAGATCCGCTTGTACAAAAATATCCCCCACCTTAGGCACTTCGCCGTTCGGCAAAAAGATTTGTTTGGCCGCGGGCCATTGAGAAAAGATGGGCGCGCGAGTCTTTATGTACTGCACCCGAAGCTCATCAATGGGAAAACCGTCGGCTAGTTCGATTGCCGGTTGCATGACTTCGGCGAGTGATTTCGTTCCGAACTGATCAAGGGCAGTCACACAAGCATCGAGGACGGCGGGAACTGTCGCCGCCAGCGGACCCGTGGAAGGAATCAAGCCTGATTTTGCGCCGGCCATCGTGGGCAGGTCCGCTTTACCGGCCTGGGCCCGGGCGGAATCGGGAGCAGTCGGGTCACTAGCGCTGCCCGAGTGAGTAATCCGGTTGGCAAAGAACTCGCGCGTGGCTTTCATTGGCGCCTGGCCCATTCCCTCGATCACGACTACGTCGTGACTTTTATCTGAGCCCTCCCTTAGGGTCGGGTTACTGCCCCGAAGTTTGATCAGAATCGGAACTTCGCCGCCAAAAGAGAAATGCGAAAACTCAATCACAGAAGCCGCGAAAATCGTCGCCACTCCGGCATCAACCGCGTTGCCGCCGTGCTGAAGAATTCGCAACCCGGCTTCAACCGATAGCGGATGTCCGCCGGCCACAACTCCCCGTTTGCCCCGGACGACGGGACGGAAGGTGTCAGCGTGCGTTGTTGGCGGTGTAATGGGGAGTTGAAGTAAGGCAGCAATAATCAGAAAGACAAAGAATGACAGACCGGATCGTCGCATGGGCGGTTCACCTCTGGTGCAGATTCACTCTGGTTTGAGGCGAATTGTTATCCTCTTTAGGTCCTGAGTCAACGACAATCCGCAATAGTCCGCAGATTACGCAGATTACACAGACTGAAAAGGCATGAAGGGCTATTGAACTAATCGGCCATCTCTACTATCTTCGGCGCGACTAAGGAGCATGAGTTAGAAAGGCCAAAATCTCGATAGGCCCTGATGGCGCTGCATTCAACTTTGGCATACAAAAAGGCGCCGCACTCCCCCAAGCACGGCGCCTTAAGTCTCAGGCTCTCCAAAGGAGATCCAATGATGCGCAGATCATAAACGGAATCGAAAGACAAAGTATTGCGCTTGTCTTGCAATCACTTTGCGATGTTCTGACAAACTGTAGCGCAAACTGTTAGTTTGTGGCTCTGGGTAACTCAGCGCTACCGCAAACTGACAAGTGTGCGCTACAAAACCTGGCTCAGAGGAAAACATGACAGCGAAAGTTGCTCCCTACGGATCCTGGCAATCACCAATCACTTCCGAACTAATTGTCAGGGAAATGGTCGGCTTGAGCCAGGCCAGGATTGACGGTCCCGATAACTACTGGATTGAGATGCGACCGTCCGAAGGCGGGCGCAATGTGATTGTCAAGTGTGACCGCGACGGGAATCTGACTGACCTAACGCCGCCGCAGTTCAATGCTCGAACGCGAGTCCACGAATACGGTGGCGGTGACTACGTCGTCCAGGATGGGACTGTGTTCTTTTCGAACTTCTCCGACCAACGGTTTTACCGGCAGCGGCCTGGTTCAAACCCGGAGCCTTTGACACCCGACGGCGAACAGGGTGGAACGGTGGCGCCTTGTAGCGTGCGTTATGCCGATGCTGTCCTAGACATCAAACGAAAGCGCCTGCTCTGCGTCAGAGAGGATCATTCAGATCGCAGCCGCGAAGCAATCAACACTCTGGTAAGTGTCAAGCTCGATGGCGTTAACTCTGACGCCGGCGAAGTATTAGTCTCCGGCAACGATTTCTATTCATCGCCGCGCTTAAGCCCCGACGGAACACGCCTGTCGTGGCTGACCTGGAATCATCCGAACATGCCGTGGGATGGAACTGAGCTGTGGGTCGCAGATCTCGCGGCGGATGGCGCCTTGATCAATAGTCACTGCGTGGCCGGCGGTATTAGCGAATCGATCTTTCAGCCCGAGTGGTCTCCCGATGGCTCTTTGTATTTCGTCTCCGAGCAAAGCGGCTGGTGGAATATTTGCCGCCAGAATGCCAACGGCGGGATCGAACCTGTGCATACCAGAGAAGCAGAATTTGGCGCTCCGCAATGGGTCTTTGGAATGTCAACCTATGCTTTCGCGTCGGCGACAATGATAGTTTGCACTTATGCTGAGCTGGGAATCTGGCGCCTGGGCTTGATCGATACATTCCGCGGCACTCTCGAACAGGTCGAGACGCCCTATACGGACATTTCATTTCTGCGGGCGGGCGAGGGACGTGCCGTCTTTCGCGCCGGCTCGCCCACACAGACTTCTGCGCTGGTGGAGTTTGATCTTTCAACTCGCGACCTCAGGGTGTTGCGTTCGAACAACGTGGGCATCGAAGCCGGCTATCTCTCCGAGCCGCAGCCGATCGAATTTCCCACTGAAGCAGGACTCAAGGCGCATGCATTCTTTTACCCGCCGCAGAACCGGGACTATGCGGCTCCGTCGGGCGAACGGCCGCCGTTGCTGGTTAAGAGTCACGGAGGCCCAACTTCGGCTGCGGTAACCAGGCTCAGTCTTGATATCCAATATTGGACCAGCCGGGGCATTGCGGTGCTGGATGTGAACTACGGCGGAAGTTCGGGCTATGGCCGGGAGTATCGCCAGCGGCTGGCAGGCCGGTGGGGGATTGTAGATGTGGATGACTGCATTAATGGCGCGCTTTTTCTTGTTGCTCGTGCAGATTCAGATGGACAACGCTTGATGATTGATGGTGGCAGCGCTGGGGGCTACACGACCCTCTGCGCGCTGACGTTTCGAGATGCGTTCAAAGCCGGCGCCAGTCACTTCGGCGTTAGCGATGCCGAAGCTCTCGCAAAGGACACGCACAAGTTTGAATCGCGCTACCTTGACGGGCTAATCGGGCCATATCCCGAGCGTCGTGATTTATACATCGAACGATCGCCGATCAATTTCACAGATCGCCTTTCGTGCCCGGTAATATTCTTTCAGGGGCTGGAAGACAAAGTGGTTCCACCGAACCAGGCCGAAAAAATGGTTGAGGCGTTGCGGATGAAAGGCGTGGCCGTCGCGTATGTTGCTTTCGCGGGTGAACAGCACGGATTCCGCCGCGCCGAGAACATTCGGCGGTCGCTGGATGCGGAGCTCTATTTCTATTCTCGCGTCTTTGGCTTTGTCCTGGCAGAGGCGGTCGAACCGGTCGAAATCCACAATCTGTGAAGGGAAGCTGGTTCTCGGTCAGCTATGGAGGAGACCACGGGTGGCACAGTTAGTGGTTTACAAGGGTTGAACAGCGTTATTTTGGCTTGCCAGATGGCTGTTTTCCGCCTATCATGGGGTGCAAACAGGGTTTTGGGGTATATCCTCCTTCCTCTAGCTGAACATTTGCTGGGTGGTCTTGGTTAAGGATATAGGATCAAATGATTTCCCCTGATACTCGTCTTACACCCGCTTCGCCGACCAGCCTGAATCGTCCGTTACATAGCGTATCAACGCCTTCATCTGCCACCAGCGTTAATTTCCGGCAAGGCGATTTTCATGACACCCTGGCCGCTATTCTCAGGCGCAAGTGGTTGATTATCGCTATTGTGGTTATTGCGACTTCAGCGGTTGCCATACGGGTTCTTAGCCTGCCCTCGATATATGAGGCGGTAGGCACTCTGCGACTGGAGCCAAAATC
>JBDUCF010000445.1:0-2625 GCA_040003545.1 Pyrinomonadaceae bacterium
AATCTGCCGATGTAGATCTTTTCCATGCGTTTCTTCCTGACCTCTTTCTGCGCTTCGTCCTGCCAGAATGCAGTGAGCATGGAATTCACATCATCGTGGAGATTGCGTGCCTTCAGAGCTTCCCATTCGTTCCGGTCGAGCCAGATACCTTTGCAGCCCTGACAGTGATCCAGCGTAAAACTGAAACCGTGGCCTACCAGGTACTTCACCAAACGGAAGCGACACTCCGGACAATCAATAGGCATGCCCGGCTCGGCAAGCGTTAAGCCGGTATCTTCAACCTGCCGCTCCGGCAGGTTAGGGTGTGCTTCGAGCCACTTCCAATACGCCGCTCCTCTTATCCACTTACCACCACAATTGTCGCACTTTAAGGCTGAAAGATCCGACTCCAAATTTGTCGGCATCAGCTCGAATGATTTGCACACTGGACAGTTCATGTTGCTGGTTCGCCTTGGATCACACTATGCGGTGATCTGGTCGGACTCATTCGGATGAAGTGTCTTGTCATGGATGATCGCGAGCACGCACGTCCCAGGTTGTTTTCCAGATCAGCTTTCTACGCCTTTGCGTAAATATCTCCGCCAGCGGCTACAAACTCTTCGGCCTTTTCTTTCATGCCAACTCCAAGCGCCGCCTGCTCGTCAATCTCTTTTTGCGCCGCATACTCGCGCACATCCTGGGTGATCTTCATTGAGCAGAAGTGTGGGCCACACATGGAACAGAAGTGGGCGAGTTTGGCGCCTTCGTTCGGCAACGTTTCGTCGTGGTATTCACGCGCGACTTCCGGATCGAGCGAGAGGTTGAATTGATCTTCCCAGCGAAACTCGAAGCGAGCTTTTGATAAAGCATTATCGCGATATTGCGCGCCGGGATGGCCCTTGGCGAGATCGGCGGCGTGCGCGGCGATCTTGTAGGCGATCACGCCGTCTTTCACGTCTTTCTTGTTGGGCAGACCGAGGTGTTCTTTCGGTGTGACGTAGCACAGCATCGCGGTGCCGTACCAGCCAATCATCGCTGCACCAATTGCCGACGTGATGTGATCGTAGCCGGGCGCGATGTCAGTGGTCAGTGGCCCAAGCGTATAGAACGGGGCTTCCTGACAAGTCTCGAGCTGTTTGTCCATGTTCTCTTTGATCAAGTGCATGGGTACATGGCCGGGACCCTCAATCATCACCTGGCAGTCATACTCCCAGGCGATCTTCGTCAATTCACCAAGCGTTTCGAGTTCGGCAAACTGCGCTTCATCATTGGCATCCGCAATCGAACCGGGACGCAGGCCATCGCCGAGCGAGAACGACACGTCGTAAGCCGCCATAATTTCGCAGATCTCGCGAAAGCGTGTGTAGAGGAAACTCTCTTCATGATGCGCGAGACACCACTTGGCCATGATCGATCCGCCACGGCTCACAATCCCTGTGGTACGTTTGGCGGTCAGTGGGATGTAAGGCAAGCGCACGCCGGCGTGAATCGTGAAGTAGTCAACACCCTGCTCGGCTTGTTCGATCAAGGTGTCGCGGAAGATTTCCCAGGTTAGGTCTTCGGCTTTGCCGCCGACTTTTTCCAATGCCTGGTAGATGGGCACGGTGCCGATGGGCACGGGCGAGTTGCGAATAATCCATTCGCGCGTGGCATGAATGTTTTTGCCGGTAGAGAGATCCATCACCGTATCTGAGCCGCACTTTATCGACCAGCGCATCTTTTCAACTTCGTCGTCGATAGATGACAAGACAGCGGAGTTGCCGATGTTCGCGTTAATCTTCACCAGGAAGTTGCGGCCAATGATCATTGGCTCGGATTCAGGATGGTTGATGTTTGCGGGGATAATCGCGCGGCCGCGGGCGACTTCATCGCGAACGAATTCCGCCGTCACGTATTCAGGGACAGAAGCGCCGAATGAGTTGCCTTTATGTTGGTGGAGGAGTGAGTCGCGGGGAGCCTCTAGCGCAGCATCCGACAAACTGAAGTGTGTCGGACATGAGCGGCCCAGGTTTTCACGAATGGCGATGAATTCCATCTCCGGGGTGATGATGCCCTGGCGGGCGTAGTGCATCTGCGTCACGCAACGGCCAGACTTGGCGCGCAACGGTGTGCGTTGCAATGCCGGAAAATCTTCAAGGCGGCCCTTGTCTTTTTGGCGCGCCTGGTTTGCGGCATCAAACGTCAGGTAGCCATCATCAATTGGTTTGAGCTCACGGCCTTTATACTCTTCCACGTCGCCGCGTTGCAGGATCCAATGACGTCGCAACGACGGTAACCCATCGCGCACATCCGAGCGCATGGAAGGATCTCCCCACGGGCCGCTGGTGTCGTAGACTCGCACCGGTGGATTCTCTTCCAGAGAGCCGTTGAAGTTACGCGTCTGGTTCTGCTCGATTTCGCGAAACGGAACCCGCACGCCCGGTTTTTTACCGTCTACGTAGATTCGACGCGAATTAGGCAATGGCTGGTCATTGCTAATCGGCGCTGTTTCGTTCTCTGTTGGTTTAATTGCGGCACTCATAAGAACTCCTTCGTTAATTAACAGTCGGTCGCTAAGCCTGTTTGAAAAGATAGCGAGCGGATCTCAGCCTGGAAGGCTGTCAGATAGTAGCCGGTGGTCGTAGCGTAGCGAAGACCACCGGAAGG
>JBDUCF010000446.1:0-2618 GCA_040003545.1 Pyrinomonadaceae bacterium
CGTAATTCTGATTCCTGAAATACCTTTCACCACGGAATCGGTAGCCGCCAAAGTGCGCGAGCGCGACCAGAGTGGTTCACGATTCAGCATCATTGTCGTTGCCGAAGGCGCCCTGGAAGAAGGACACGATCTGATCTATCAGGACATCGGCAAAACCCACGGCGCTCCCCGATTGGGGGGCATTGGTTTCCACTTGCGGCAGGAACTTGAACTATTGACGAGCAAAGAATGCCGGTGCGTTGTCTTAGGGCATCTACAGCGGGGCGGCAGGCCAAACGCGTTCGATCGAATGCTGGCGACTAATTATGGGGCTTGCGCCGTGCGAGTGTTGGAGTCCGGGCAACGTGGAAGGATGATGGCTTTACAAGCTTCGGATGTAGTTACGGTGCCCATTTCGGAGGCAATCGCCAACCTGAAAACCGTGCCCCCAGATGGACAACTTGTGCGGACCGCGCGCGACACAGGGATCTCTTTCGGTGCTCCTGACGAAGCGAGGCATCACAGACCCTGGTCTCGATGATGATGACTGGCTGGATTGATTCTTAACCCGCGTCGTCCTCACGATCGCTCATAACTCTCTACGCCACCGCGTGCATCCCATCAAGGAATCCCAGATGGATGGCCCGGGGCATAGCACAATCAAACCCCTCTAAAGTTTCAACAAAGGCCCGAACGACATACTCATCGAACTGAGTGCCGCTGGCCCTTTGTAATCTCTCGACGGCAATTTCCTGCGAAAGATGCTGGCGATAAGGACGGTCGCTGGTCATGGCATCGTAAGCGTCGGCGATCGCTACGATGCGCGCGCCGATGGGGATCTCTTCCCGCTTCAAGCCTGATGGATAGCCGTTCCCATCCCACCACTCGTGATGATGTTTGACGATGGCCCGCACCGTCTCCATGTGTGGCACACCCTCCAGCACATGCTCGCCGTGGTCCACATGCCGCCGCATTATGATTGTCTCTTCTGCGGTCAGGCGGCCCGCCTTGCAGAGAATACATTCCGGCACGCCGATCTTTCCGATGTCGTGAAGCAGGGCGCCAAGTTTGACTTGCGTTACTTCCTCTTCTGAAAGTTCGAGACGCCGTGCTACCGCCTCCGCATAATTTGCGGTCATGTTGGAATGTTCGCCGGTATAATTGTCTTTGATCGACAGCAAAGAGATCAGCGCCCGCACCGTGGACACGAATGATTGGCGCGACTCGGCTTCGAGCACGCGATTCCTTGCCTGAATCTGGCTGGTCACCAGAACGTTGTCG
This sequence comes from Pyrinomonadaceae bacterium, assembly GCA_040003545.1. Classification (GTDB taxonomy): domain Bacteria; phylum Acidobacteriota; class Blastocatellia; order Pyrinomonadales; family Pyrinomonadaceae; genus DASXRU01. The sequence goes on from JBDUCF010000446.1 coordinate 1,261, forward strand.
ATGACATTCAGGAGTTCGCTGTGTCCGAAAGGCTTGCAAAGATAGGCCGCCAGTCCTTGTTCCAGCAGCTCGTGTTGCTCTCCGCGATTGTCCGTGCGGGCCGTCAACATGACTACCGGCGTATGACGTATGGCCTCGTCCGAACTTTGGGTAATTTCGTAAAAGACTTCTTTCCCGCTTATGCCGGGCATCATATAATCCAGAATGATCAGGTCCGGTCTTAGCTTGCGGGCGAGGTGCAGCCCTTCAAAACCGTTGGGAGCGCCGGCAAAGACGTAGCCCGCGCGTTCCAGACTAACACTTCCGAGTTGAAGCAAAGCCGGATCATCTTCAACAAAGAGTATGAGTTTTCCTCTGTGCGAGTTTTTGTCGAGCATGATGTTCTCTCCACGCGCGGCGAGAGATTTCTAACGCGCGTTCTATCGAAGGGGATAATGGTTGGTCTGGTTATCGCCGCGACCAAACTGTGATCATCAAATAACCTGAAAACCTTGCTCTGACTGGGAAAATGGGAGAGAGAATACTGGAACCATCGGTTCAGGACTCGGGTTCCTTCAAACTGCGGGACTGTCTGGAGTATAAGACTAATCGAAAACAGCCTATGATGTGGTTTCATTGTGATTGAGTTGTGTGTTAATACATGAGTTGAGGAAACACCTTTGAGCGAAGCAATAAAACAACGGCTGCAATTGGAGTTAGCGGAGCTTGAATCCGAACTGCGCGTGCACTTGCCTAAAGAGATTAAGCGGGCCCTGGAGTTCGGTGACCTGCGTGAGAACTCGGAATACCGGGCCGCACTGGACCGACAGAACGTCGTCAAGGCCCGTATTGTCGAACTGCGCCAGCGCGTCAGTGAGATTGCTTCCATCGACTTATCCAAAATCTCCCGCGACAAAGCCGGCTACGGCTCGACGCTGGTCCTCTTCGATGGCGAACGCGAAGAGGAGGTAACCTATCGTCTGGTGACCCCGGAAGAAAGCGACCCGCAGGGCGGATTGATCTCTACGATGTCACCCATCGGGAAGAGTTTGATGGGGAAAAAAGAAGGCGATGACGTTACGGTGCGAACCCCCGCGGGGGCGCGTACCTTTGAGATTAGAAAAATGACGACGCTGCACGACCAGGCGAAAAAAGACGCGTCAGCGGAAACATAAACAGCGGCGCTCGCACACGGTCGATCATTCGATTGAAATCTACGAGATCACGCGAGCCACGCACAGACGCTTATCGACAGCAATTCGTTGCCTCTCTGTTTGGTTTAATTTGGCCTGAAATACTTGTCTCCTTGCGCGTTATTCAAGCCAATCAGAACCGCCTGCGGTAGCGGGCGGTTGATTTGGGGATCCGATCTTGTTGCA
>JBDUCF010000447.1:0-2615 GCA_040003545.1 Pyrinomonadaceae bacterium
ATGGCCGCGCTTTGGTTCTACGAGACTGATGACGAGAGATGGAGATTCATCGTCGGTTCGCCGGAAGTGCGAATTCGCGGGGCTAATGCAGTGTACAGAAAGATTGAAAGTGTATTGGGGAAGATTGGCGAGGGGCGGAGCGTTTTCTCTTTGGGCGTTATTAGAGCGGTCAAAGATGTAGATCCTCTCTTGAATCTTCTGAGGATAGCAGTGCGCACGGGGCCGGGCATTCACAGTATTCGGTTTACAAGGAACAGTGTAAACGGGCACGTCGTAGAGGATGCATACATTTATCGCTTGCTTTAATTTGTTACTAATTAGCCGCCGGGCTATAGGGAAGATTTCGCCGTACGAGTATCCGATCCAAACTCCGGCAGGGCCTCAAACACTTCCAGCGCGTACTTCACATTATTAAAAGGCGCGGACACCTGCACGCCCTGGATCAACTCGCGCACCTCTAACAGAGACTCGCGCGCAATCTGCAAGCCTTCGAGCCTGCCTGCTTCCTTGCTAATCGCAGAGGCCCCGCGCATCCGTTCCATGATCGAAGGCGTCACGCGCACGCCCGGCACTTCGTTGTGCAGAAACTCTGCGTTGCGGAATGAAACCAGCGGCCAGATGCCGGCCACAATGGGAACGCGCACGTGCTCAATCCGTTTCAGAAAATCGCGTAGCTGATCGGTGTCGAAGACCGGCTGCGTGATGGCATATTGCGCGCCCGCTTCTACTTTGAATTCGAAGCGCTTGATTTCTTCATCGAGATTGATGGCCCCGGGGTTCACGCCCACGCCGATACAGAACGCGGTGGGTTGGCCGATTGGATTGTTGCCAATGTCCAGGCCGTGATTCAGTTTGCTGACCATGTTGGTCAGTCCGATGGCATCGATGTCGAAGACGGCAGTCGCATCCGGATATGGGCCCATCTTGGGCGGGTCGCCCGTAATCAAAAGCAAATTGCGCAAACCCAGCGCGGCTGCGCCCAGCAGGTCCGACATCATACCCAACAGGTTGCGATCGCGGCAGCAATAATGCAGCACAGCCTCGATGCCGATGTCGCGCTCGACCAGTACCGCGGTGGCCATTGCGCTCATGCGCGACTGCGCCCGCGCGCCATCGGGAATATTCACGCCATCGACGCCCGCGTCTTTCAATAATCTGATGGCTTCGAGCGTCTTAAGTGAATCGCAGCCTTTCGGCGGCAGTACTTCCACCGAAGTAACGAACTCGCCCAGCGTGATCTTGCGCGACCAGTTAGATCGTTCTTCCGGCGGCACAACTTTGATATCGGCGGGAACCAGCTCATCGACGCGAATGAGCGGACCGCTCGATCCGGTTGAGCGCTGAGCGCGAGGCGAAGCGGCGCGCACGGCATCGGAAATGAACTTGATGTGCGCCGGCGTAGTGCCACAACAGCCGCCGATGAACTTCGCGCCCGCCTGAATGAAACGCTTGGCAAACTTTGACATGTACTCCGGAGAGCACATGTAGAATTGCCGTCCCTGCACGTCACGAGGCAATCCGGCATTTGGCTGCGCGGCCAGTTTTCGCTTGGTGACGGCGCGCATCCTTTCCAGGCCCGTCAGAACAATCGCCGGACCGACGCCGCAGTTGAGACCGATCACGTCAGCGCCGGACTCATCCAGGGCCGAAGTGAAAATCTCCGGCGTGGTGCCGTAGGCAGTGTTGCCGTCAACCTGAATCGTCATTTGCGCGATCACGGGCAAGTCGCATAACTCGCGCACCGCTCGAATGGCCTGCTGCATTTCCGAAACGTCGGAAAAGGTTTCCAACACGAAGAGATCAACTCCACCTTCCAACAGCGCGGCCACCTGCTCTTTGAATAGATCCTTCGCTTCGTCGTAGGACGTAGGACCGAGGGGCTCAATACGCAGGCCCAGCGGCCCGACGGCTCCGGCTACGTAACAATGGTCGCCGGCGGCTTCGCGGGCTAGACGTGCGGCGGCGATGTTGATGTCGCGCAGGCTGCCTTCCAGCCCGTACTGTTGCAGCTTGGGCGCCGTGGCTCCGAAAGTATTGGTCTCCAGTATGTCGGCGCCGGCGCGACAGTACTCGGAGTGCACCTCGCGCACGAGGTCGGGGTTGGTCAGATTCAATTCGTCGTACGAGCGATTGATGTAGACACCCTTGGCGTAGAGCATAGTGCCCATCGCGCCATCAAAGACGTAGATGCCGTCGGATTCGATTAGTTCTCTAAAGTTACGCATGTACCTCTCGATTTCGGATTCATGGCATAAGCGTCAACTGTCAATACATGCAGTCAGGAAGGTGGCATGCCCCCGCCTCAGACTCAGCGCCATTCGTTCAGCGGGGTCATGCCCCCTTCCTGACTGCGGGTATTCCTTCCAGGATCTTTCCACCAACCAAAAAGATAATCCGAAATCCGCATTCTGAAATAAAAACGTCCCGCGCCAAACAACGCGGGACTTCTCTAATCTTAGAAGTTGTGGGACGTCCCTTGCGGGACTCACCAAATGCTGTTTAGCGGATTGTTTTTCGTGGCCGCAAGTCGCCTTAACTCACCACGTTTTGTACGTGTGTTATTGAAACACCGAGGCCCAAAGGTGTCAAGGAGTCAGTCTAATTAGAAACGGGTG
>JBDUCF010000448.1:0-2611 GCA_040003545.1 Pyrinomonadaceae bacterium
TCATCGCCTCCAAATATGACGCTTTCCCACCCAAATCTCGGTTAAGTTCTTTGGTCATCGTCCTCCCCGGCCAAGGAGGATCGTCTTGATGGTTTCAAACAGAATTGCTGCATCCAGAACCAGGCCCTGGTTCTTGATATAGAAAAGGTCGTACTCAAGTTTTTGCCGCGCATCCTCAATCGAAGCCGCGTAGGGATATTTGATCTGGGCCCAGCCAGTCAGTCCCGGCGCGATCAAATGACGCTGCTCGTAGAAAGGAACCTCCTGGGCAAGTTGAGCCACAAAATGCGGGCGCTCCGGGCGCGGTCCGACAAAGCTCATGTCACCGCATAGGATGTTCCAGAACTGCGGGATTTCATCGACGCGAATCCGCCGAATGATTCGCCCTACCCGGGTCGTGCGGTCGTCTTCTTTAGTGGCCCAGACCGGACCGTTTTCTTCGGCATTGACACGCATGGAACGGAACTTCATCAACATAAAAGTCCGTCCGTTCTTACCCACCCGTTCCTGCTTGTAGAGTATTGGGCCGGTCGAATCTACTTTGATCAAGAGGGCCGTCAGAATAGCGATCGGCAGGGAAAGAATTGCACCGACCAGCGCCGCAACTCGATGCATTAGTGAACGGGCAATCAGGTTCATCGGGGCTTGACGACCGCGTCCGGAAAAAATCAACCACGAAGGGCGGACCATGTCCAAAGAGACACGTCCAGTCAGGCGTTCATAAAATGAAGCGCATTCTTCGATAGATACGTTCCCGGACAAACTCAAACGCAGAAGCTGCTGCGTGGGAAACTGTCCACGGCGATCGCCGATAGCTACCACGATGCGATCGATGTGCTCTCGCTGCACCAGGCCGGGTAGATCGGAAGTCAATCCTACGACGCGCGGATTAATAAGGCTCTTGCCCAAAAGGGCCGGGTCGTCAGCGACAAAGCCTACGATGCGAAAGCCCGCATCCGGGCGTTCCAGAGTTTCCCGCGCGACGTCGACAGCCAACTCGCCCGAGCCAACGATCAATATGCGTTCACCAAGTTGCGGATGGCCCAACAACCAGTGGATTGTTAGCCGCCAGCCCACCATCAGAGTCAAAGCCAGTGGCAGTGCGATCAATGAAACGCTGCGGCCAATCATTAAGCGCGGCACCGCATAGAAAGAGATGGCCAGCGCAACCCAGGCAAGACCCAGGGCCTGCACCAGACGCAAGACCAGCTCGCGCCGGTCGTGCATCACGATAAAGTCATAAAGGTCGTAGAGATAAAACGCAGCCAGGCAGAACACTGTTGCCAGCGCCGCCTTGTAAAAGCCGTGACGCTGAATCAGCTCGTACTCTGCATCCCCAAATCCCAGCCTCAGGTACACAGCGGCAATCATTCCACCGAAGAGCAACATTGCTTCGGACAGAATTAGTAACACGGTGCGCTGGTTGAGGCGTGAAGGGTTCAAGAGACTGCTGCGTCCTCCTCTTGTTCAATGAAAATCATTTCCGGATCGTCTTCCGGTCCGAATTCGGCTTCGAGCTCAGGCGCCGCTTCCGTATCGGCGCGGTAGTGGCGGCGCTGATAGTAATAGGAGTTGTCGGCTGGCTGATCTTCAGAGCGATTCAACACCACGCCCAGGATTCTTTCGCGGGGCAGCTGCTCCAACAGGCGATCGACGGACCCGTAGCGCGTCTTACCCGCACGCACTACCAGCAGCGCGCCATCGGCCCGGTTAATCAGCAGGTTGGCGTCAGTGAAAATGCCCAGCGGCGGCGCGTCAATGATGATGTAATCAAACATTTGCCGCGCATCCGCAAGGACGCGCGCAAACCTCGGCCCGGAAAGAAGCTCGGCAACATCTTCGCGCGCCTCGCCTCCCGGCAACAGATGCAGCCCAGACGGCTTTAGCTTCACGATGGACTCTTGCAGCGTCGCGGTGCCGGCCAGTACTTCTGATAGCCCGTAAGGCGCCTCAATCCCCAAATAGTCAGTGGCACAAGGCTGTCGCAGGTCAGCGTCAATGACAAGTGTCTTTACACCGTCGGTTTGCGCCAGCAGCCACGATAGATTCAAAGCGGTCAGTGTCTTACCTTCGCCGACGCCGGCGCTGGTCACCACGAAGGCGTGCATCTTCTGACGTTCGCCCGCCTGCAGGATCCGCGTGCGCAGAGACCTGTATTGTTCGCAGACTGCGGAACGCGGTTGCGTTACGGCGACGAGATGAGGCTCGACGCGCGCGGCTGAGACGTCTCGAGAGACGAATTCAACAGCGCGCGTCGACCCGGCAGCGTCCAAAGTTGCCCCAACAGCACGCGAAGCCGATCCGCCAGGGAGTGCCGACCCGCCGGTTGCATTCGCAGTGTGTGCAGTGGACGCTGAAGTGTTCGCCGCAAACGGGGCCGGGAAAAGCGGAGCGCCATCCCAGGGATGTTCGTGTCCGTTCTTCGAGCCATTGGACGCGAGTTTATTCGCGCCCCCGTTTCGGCGTTCTGAAAAGTGTGAAGTGTTCCTGGGGCCGTTAGGCTCAGGATCTTTTGCGCGCATAAGCGCGTCGTAAACTCTACCCATTACTTTCCCTCGCGAGTCCGGAACGACTAAAAGCCGCCCCTAGCTCGTCTAATGTCGTCGACGGT
>JBDUCF010000449.1:0-2591 GCA_040003545.1 Pyrinomonadaceae bacterium
CGCTGCTGATTTTCGGTTTGCACGTCCACGTTGGCATCGCGGATCCCGAACGCCGAATCCACATAATGAACGCGGCGCGGTATTTTCTGCCGCATGTGCTGGCGCTTTCCACCTCCTCACCGTTTTGGGTCGGTCACAATACGGGTCTGAAATCTTATCGCTCCGAAGTTTTCAAACAATTTCCGCGCACGGACATTCCCGATCACTTCGATTCGTATGCTTCGTTTCAGCGCTACGTCGATCTCCTGATCAAGACCGGATGCATAGACAACGGCCGGAAGATCTGGTGGGACGTGCGCCCGCATCCAATCTTCCCAACTCTGGAGTTTCGTGTCTGCGACATACCAACCCGGGTTGACGATACGATTGCCATTGCCGCCCTCTTTCAGGCCATTGTGGCCCGCCTCAGTAACTTGATCGACAAGAACCTGGGCTTTCGTCTTTACCGTCGCGCGCTGGTTCAGGAGAACAAATGGCGGGCTGTACGTTATGGGTTGGACGGCAAGATGGTGGATTTTGGCAAGCAGAAGGAAGTTCCGGTGCGTGATCTGATCCGCGAACTACTGGAATTCATCGACCCCGTGGTTGACGACCTGGGCTCCCGCAAAGAGATTGAGCATATTCATACCATCCTCGATCGCGGCACGTCCGCCGATGCGCAACTACGCGTCTATCACGAAACGAATGACCTCAACGCAGTCGTAGATCACCTCATCGAGCAGACGATGGAAAACGTTCCGCGTAACATGCAGGCCCACATCGGCACCCTAACCGCGGCACCCTCAACCATTTCCAAGTAAGTTCCTGCGAAAGCGTCTCGCGAACTTTCAGTTTTGTCGCGACTTATCGAACAGGCGGGTCGGGCTGATTGCGGCGGAGAACGCGGGCCGCACCGGCTCAGAACTTTCCTTGACACATGAAAAGTCTCTTGCTAAAAGCATGCTAGTTTCCTTTAGACTAACTATCATCATCAGATCTCGGCCGAAGGTTGCCAAGAGTCCAATCCTTCCTCCCCCTTTTTCTGGTGCTTGGTTAACCACACAAAGAGGAGGTATCTGAAATGAAGAACCAAAACATTTTTGCGCTGGTGATATTCACCGCGTTGGTGTTGGCTTGTCTGGAGAGTGCCGCGCTGGGCCAGACGGCGAGCCAGGAAGCCAAAGAAAACAAACTGGCCAACATGAGTAGCCAGGGGATGGGCGTCAGGTGGGATATGTCCGCCCCGTACTCAACGCTGACCATGACCGTTTCGGCGCCCGATGGCAGGGTATTTCAAAAAGAGTTTCGTGCGGGCGCCTCGCCCGAATTCGCGCTTACCGATAAACAAGGCGAGAGGCTGCCCGACGGTGAGTACGCTTACGAGCTGCGCCTGACCCCCATATTCTCTCCCGGGGTCAAAGAGTCGCTTGCGAAGGCGCGCGGCAAGGACGATGACCCCGAGGAGGTGCGGGCGACGCGCAAACGTGCGGCGCCGCCAGCCCTTGTGCAGTCGGGAGCATTCTCAATTCTGAACGGGGCGGTTATCGTGGCTGGGGCCCAGGAAGAAGAAGGGCCGCGACCGGTCGGTAAAATTTCGTCCAGTAAAAACATGGAGCGGCCGCGACTTCAAGGCCCCACGCCCGTAAATGCAATGGCTAAGTACCGGCTACATCATCCGCTGAGCCCTTTCCCGGATCAGGTAATCCCCGACGATCTGATCGTGCAGGGCAGCCTGTGCGTAGGCCTTGACTGCGTCAACAACGAGAGCTTCGGTTTTGACACAATCAGGTTGAAAGAGAACAACACCCGCATTGGGTTCATGGACACCAGCTCGGCCGCGGGTTTCCCAACTAATGACTGGACAATCCGGGCGAACGACTCAGCCAATGGCGGCGGCAATTTTCTCGCTTTCGTAGATCAGGGAGCCAGTTCCACAGGCGCAGAAACGGGCACGATCGTGTTTGAAGTCGATGCGGGTGCCCCGGCCAACTCGCTAAGGGTAAGCAGCACGGGCAAGGTGGGACTGAGGACGGCCACGCCGGTGTTGGATGTGCACATGAACACCAGCAACACTCCAGCCATGAGGTTCGAACAGAATTCCGGCGGCGGGTTTACAGCACAGACCTGGGACGTGGCCGGCAACGAGGCCAACTTCTTCGTCCGCGATGTCACCGGCGGTTCCCGTTTGCCCTTCCGCATTCGGCCGGGCGCGCCCACCAGCTCGATCGACATCAACGCGAGTGGCAATGTTGGCATCGGGACTGCGAGTCCCACCGCTACCAGGCTTCACGTGCTCCATAACATAGCCAACGATGCGAATGTTCTGGCCGAAGCCGGATCCGCCATGTCGCCGGCTATGGAATTTAAGGATGCTGCCGCAACCCCCAACCGGTGGCGCGTCGGGAGTGGCTTAAATACCACTACCGATGGGATCTTCTTTATCCTGGATAAGCGGCAATCCGCAACTCGAATGATGATTAATACGGATGGCAATGTGGGCATTGGGACCGCGGTGCCTACTCAACTCCTGTCAGTCAACGGAACCGCCGGCAAGCCAGGTGGCGGAACCTGGGACGTCTTTTCGGATGAGCGCTTGAAGAACATCAAAGGCC
>JBDUCF010000094.1:0-8653 GCA_040003545.1 Pyrinomonadaceae bacterium
CGGAAGCTGTCTGACTTTGATTGGCTGAATCACCGAGCGAAATCCGCCGCAAAGGTTTTGGCGCCACCATGCGTCGTGATGCGTGGTGGGTCGAGTTAATACCGGTAGTCATCGTGCTGGGCGGATTCGGCATCTACGCCACGCTGCGAGCGTTCGAAGGCCATTACTACGAATGGGGCCCTTACCTTTCCCCGTTCTACTCGCCGCTGATCGATCCGCATCATCACTGGTGGCCGTTCTCTCCGGCAATATTGATTCTGGGCGCGCCGCTCGGGTTTCGCGCCACCTGTTACTACTATCGCAAAGCCTATTACCGGGCCTTCTTTCTAGATCCGCCGGCGTGCGCTGTCGGCGAGGCTCGGCCACATCGTTATCGCGGTGAAACCGCCTTCCCTTTCATCCTGCAGAACCTGCACCGTTACTTCCTTTACCTTGCGCTTATCTTTCTGATCATTCTCTGGTACGACGCCGTGCGCGCTTTCTGGTTTGACTCAGCGAGCGGCAAACACTTTGGTGTCGGTGGCGGCTCTCTGGTGTTGCTGGCTAACATCATTCTGCTGTCGGGCTACACCTTGTCCTGTCATTCGCTGCGGCACATTGTGGGCGGCAAGGTTGATTGCTTCTCCTGCGTCACCCTGGGTGGCCCGCGCCACTCCGCCTGGCGAGGGGCGTCGTTTCTGAACGAGCACCACATGCTGTTTGCCTGGCTGAGCCTGAGTTCAGTGGGGCTGGCGGACTTTTACATCAGGTTAGTCGCGACTGGCGCGATCACGGATCTGAGACTCCTGTGACCGAGAAGTACGAAACTCACGAACACGATGTGCTAATCATCGGTGCGGGTGGCGCGGGGCTGCGCGCGGCAATTGAGGCGCTGGCCCAGGGAGCGTCCGTTGCCATCGTTTGCAAATCACTTCTCGGCAAAGCGCACACGGTGATGGCCGAAGGCGGCATTGCCGCGGCAATGGCCAACGTCGACCCGGCTGACAACTGGCGCACCCATTTCCGCGACACGATGCGCGGCGGTAAATTTCTAAACAACTGGCGCATGGCCCAGATTCATGCCCAGGAGGCGCCGGAACGCGTGCGGGAACTCGAACAATGGGGAGCACTTTTTGATCGAACCAGCGACGGCGAGATTCTGCAGCGCGCCTTTGGCGGCCATACCTTCAAACGTCTCTGCCACGTCGGTGATCGCACCGGGCTGGAGATGATTCGCACGCTACAGGATCGCGGCGTGCATCTCGGGATCGATGTTTACATGGAGTGCGCCATCACGCGCTTGCTAAAAGACGGTGAACGAGTCTCGGGGGCTTTCGGCTACTGGCGCGAACAGGGGCGCTTCGTAGTCTTCAAAGCAAAGTCGATCGTCGTTGCCACCGGAGGTATCGGCAAAGCATGGCGCATCACTTCAAATTCGTGGGAATACACGGGCGATGGAATGGCGTTGGCCTATGACGCCGGGGCTGAGTTGATGGACATGGAGTTCGTCCAGTTTCATCCCACGGGAATGGTTTGGCCGCCCGGCGTTCAGGGAATTCTGGTGACTGAAGCGGTGCGCGGCGAAGGTGGCGTATTGCGCAACAAAGAAGGCGAGCGATTCATGGAGCGCTACGATCCGGAAAAAATGGAGTTGTCCACCCGAGACGTAGTGGCACGCGCGATCTACACCGAAGCGAAGGAAGGTCGCGGCACGGAACATGGCGGCGCCTATCTCGACATTTCGCACAAACCCGCTGATTACGTGAAGAAGAAGCTCCCCAGCATGTATCACCAGTTTCGCGAACTGGCTGATGTGGATATCACAAAAGGGCCAATGGAGGTTGGGCCAACCTGCCATTACATGATGGGTGGCATTCGAGTCGAGGCGGAAACGGCGCAGGCGAGTGTGCCAGGTTTGTTCGCCGCAGGCGAGGCAGCGGCAGGTTTGCACGGTGCAAATCGACTCGGTGGCAATTCGCTTTCTGATCTTCTGGTCTTCGGGCGGCGCGCTGGTCTCGCCGCTGCCGAACATGCAAAGCAGGTCGAGCCGGCCGCTGTGGATGGCGCCCAAATTGAAGCAGCGGAGCGCGAGATGTTAGCACCGTTCGAACGCAGCGAAGGCGACAGTCCATATCAGATCCATCGCGAACTGCAGGAGACGATGCAAAATCTTGTGGGCATCTTTCGCAATGAAGCAGATTTGCAGCGCGGCCTGGCGGAAGTCCGGGCCCTGAAAGAGCGCGCGTCACGCGTGCGCGTTGAAGGCTCGCGGCTTTTTAATCCCGGCTGGCACCTGGCGCGGGATCTGAAATCGATGCTAACCGTTTCCGAGGCGGTGGCCCTGAGCGCCCTGGCGCGCAGGGAGAGTCGCGGCGCCCACAGTAGAATCGATTATCCCAACTACGATGGCTCCTGGGGCAAACAGAACAACATCGTGACGCGTGATGGAGATAAGATGCAGCTGGGGCAAGCCACAACCCCCGAGATGCCGATTGAGCTCAAGGAGATTGTGGAAACAAAAGAATAACTTCAACACGGAGACACGGAGAACACGGAGAAAGGCGAGTGCAAACAAAAAGAAAACTGTACGAAGAAGAACTAACCGGTCAGATTATTGGCGCCGCGATCGAAGTACATAAACAACTTGGCCCAGGTTTGCTGGAATCGACGTACGAGGCCTGCCTCTGCCGCGAGTTAGACCTACGAGGCATCTTCTTTGAATGTCAGAAACCGTTGCCGCTGGAGTACAAAGGTATCAGGTTAGAATGCGGTTATCGGATAGACCTCTTAGTCGCTGGTTTGGTAATTATCGAAATCAAATCGGTCGAAGCGCTTGCTCCGATTCACGAAGCGCAGTTATTGACGTATCTCAAACTAACCGGAGTAAAGATAGGATTTCTAATCAACTTCAATGTCGCTGTGCTGAAGGACGGTATTAGACGAATGGTTCATTGACTTTTCTCCGTGTTCTCCGTGTCTCCGTGGTGAATTGGTTTTTTATGCCTGACGCAACTTTCAAAATCTTTCGCGGCGATCGCGATGGGGGCAGCCTGGTCGAGTATCAGGTGCCCATCGCGCCCGGGATGGTTGTGCTCGATGCCCTGCATTACATCCAGGGACATCAGGCGCCTGACCTGGCGGTCCGCTGGAACTGCAAAGCCGGGAAGTGCGGCTCGTGCTCGGCGGAAGTGAACGGGCGCCCGCGCCTGACCTGCAAAACGCGCATGGATGCCCTGCCGCTGAGCGAGCCAATTACTGTCCAGCCGATGAAGTCTTTTCCGGTAATCAAGGACCTGGTTACTGATGTCTCCTGGAATTACGAAGTCAACAAGAAGATTCCGCCCTTTACACCGCGCGCCAACGCTGAATGGAAGATGGATCAGCGCGAAGTCGATCGGGTCCAGGAGTTTCGTAAGTGCATCGAATGTTTCCTCTGCCAGAACGTCTGCCACGTGCTGCGCGACCACGAGAAGCAGGAGCAATTCGGCGGGCCGCGTTTCTTCGTTCGCGTTGCCGGCCTGGAGATGCATCCACTCGATGGCTTGTCGCGGACTAATTTGTTGAAGGACGATCTGGGTATTGGTCTCTGCAATATAACTAAATGCTGCACTGAGGTTTGCCCGGAAGACATTCATATCACGGACAACTCCATCATTCCTTTGAAGGAGCGAGTGGTTGACGACTTCTACGATCCGGTGCGTTGGTTTCTGCGGAAGCTCGGCGCAAAAAAGTGAGTGGATCGTTATCGATCCTCTGGGGAAAGGAGATTAGACGTGGAGCTTAAACTCAAGCCCATTTCCAAAGACGGGATCCCTGGCGCGATCGCCAAGGTCGAGCTTTATCGTTACTTGAACGAACCCGGCGAGGCTGAATCTATCTGTCGCGACATCCTGGCGGTGGATAGCGAGAATCAGGCAGCGTTGCGATTGCTGGGATTGGCAATAACGGATCAGTTCAGAGGGGATGGCTCGGATCGCTATGCGGAAGCGGAAGCAGCCTTTCGCAAACTCGCCGACGAGTACAAGCGTTTGTATTACGCCGGCATCCTGCACGAGCGGCAGGCCAAGGCACAGTTAGGCGCGGGGCGGATGCCGCATACGTTGCTGCCTTTGTTTGAAGAGGCGATGCGTTACTTTGAAGCAGCCGAGAAGATCCGGCCACATGGAAACGACGATGCGATCCTGCGCTGGAATCGTTGCGCGCGAATCCTGCAAAGCCGCCTGGGCTCAGAGTGGACCAAAGAGTTGGAGCCACTCGACGCCAGCGAGGGCCCGCCAGTCTAACGTGTTATCAATTATCAAGTCGCGACTTCTGTTGCCTCGCGCGAACGCCAGACGGCGAGGATCATTCCCGCAATAACGGAAGCGACAAAATAGTAGCCTATGCTTATGAAATAAAGCCCCAGCGGCCTGTCTTCAAATAACACCGAGGCAATGTTGGTGGTGACGATGAATCCGAGCCACAGCCAAAATGCAGTTTGCGCCCCGCCCGACGCTGACGTCGCTTTTGTGTACTGAACAAAATGAGCCAGGATGTAACAGAACACCAGTGACATGAGGAAAGCGATGCCGAGACTTTTCACTTCACTCTGATTCGCCATCTGCTGCAACTTTTCCGGACTCCAGGCGATCAGTTCCATAAACTTGTTCTTGAAGAAGACTCCATACCAAAGTCCGCCCAGCAACCAGTGCACGATCGCAGCCACCAGAACTGCCAGATACTTAATCTTCATACCGGTTTCTCCTTTTTCATTGGGGGTTAATCAAAGGAACTGCGAGGCGCTAACCGCTGCGCACTTTAAGCTTTTGAACGCTTCGGCGGGCGGATTCTATATCTTTGCCCGGAACTGTCAAGCTGATTCGAGTTTAGTCCTGCGGTAGGGTGCCGCTCCCGCTTGGCCTCATAAATTGGCTAATTGGCGCTCCGTAGATGCGCTCAAACAAACGGCTCCTAAGTTCCGCTTCCGGCAATTCCTTGGGCAAGGAAGCGAGAATGATGTCCCGAGCCGCATCGAACATCAACGCGCCCATAATAAAACGCTCCTCACCGCTTCGCGCCATGATCATCTCCCGCATCTTTTCCTCTATTGCTGGTGATGTGTCATTCATAAAGGCATTCCTGGAACAGCTCGTGCAAACCCAGTTCATCCGTCCATCGCTGCATGTACTCTGCATCATAACCTGTTCCGATCAGATTTCTGACATCGCGGAGTTGGAATTCTGAATGCGAGTCCTTAGCCCAGTAGAGTTTGGAAATGATCAGGTCCTCCTTGCTAACAATCCAGGTTGTCAAATCCTGAATCCGGACTTCTGCGCGACGATCAAATTCGAGGCGGCGGTATTCACTAGACTTTCGCACAATACAGTCCACTTTGATTACGCTCTCTTGATGAATCATGTTGAATAAAGATTCGTGCGCTATTGCCCACTCAACCGCTTCACTGTCCACGTAATATTCGTCGCCGAAGAGGGACATAATGGCGTCGGCGTCTGTCGGCTCCAGGGCTATCACCACGTCGATATCACGCGTCATGCGTGGCTGGGCGTAATAGTTCATCGCAACTGAGCCGGTCAACATGTACTCTATTCCCGCCTGGGAGAATTTCTGCGAAATCTCCTTTATGATGTCAATTTCGTTTTGCATAGATCGTGAGCTTGCCTTATACACTGTTTGAGTTTTCGTTGCCAACGAACATGAACGACGTGAACACTTCACCATTTTATCTCGCGCTGCATGAAGCTCTGCACCGGCGCAACATCTCGCTGGCTGACATTTGTCCGCCCGCCGATGAAACAGCTCAGCGTGTGCTCGAAGACTATGGAGCGATGTTTGTGGCCGGCGAGGTTGTCATGCCGCCGCCCACCTGTGTATTCACCAGCGAAGAGAGCGTGCAGCAATTCCAGGCGCGAGCGCAACCGACCGGGGCCACAATTGCGGGCGCGCGCATCGAACTTCAACCGGCGGCTATACATGCTTTGTTGAAGGCACGGCAAAAGGCGCATGCCGAAGGGTTGGACATTACACCGCGTGACGGCGCCGAAGCCGCGCGACGCAGCTATGCCGACACACTGAGGCTCTGGCACACTCGCTTTCTACCGGCTTTAGATCATTGGCAGAAACAGGGGCGACTATCACCGCCACAGGTTGTCCGGCTGCGGGGTCTGACAGTTGATCGGCAGGTTCGAGAAGTACTGGAGCTCGAGCAGGAGGGAATCTTTTTCAGCAAGGACTTTTCCAAATCTGTGCTCTACTCGATCGCGGCCCCGGGCACCTCCCAGCATGTCGCCATGCTTGCGTTTGACGTTATAGAATTTCAAAATGCGCGGGTGCGTGAAATTCTCGGCGATCACGGGTGGTTCCAGACAGTATTGAGCGACCTGCCTCATTTTACCTTTCTGGGACTTGAGCGAAGTGAACTGCCGCGGCGGGGACTGAAACCAATCGAAATCGACGGCCAGACCTTCTGGATTCCGGACCTTGGCTTTGCTGACAGATAGTGCAGTTGCACGTGCTGGTAATCATGGCGGAGCTTCGGATGAATAATCGCTAGTCGTCATTTCAAACGGAAACAAGAGATGCCTTTTTGCACATCATGCGGGGCCGACAATGGTACTGGGCGCTTTTGCGTGAAATGCGGAACGCCTCTGCCACTCGCCGCGGAATCCTGGCGTGCCAGTAGTGAACTGAACCAAAGATCCGCAAGCAAACTTGACGATCGGCCGCCAGCCTATGTTCCTCCGGCTATCAATGCGTATCAACCTCCGGCGCCAATGACTGCTTCCCATCAGCACCAATTCGGCAATGTTGCGTTCAAATGTCCGTATTGCCAGTCGCCATCTCCGCCAATCCAGAAACAAAAAATCTCCACCGCCGGCTGGATACTCTTCGTCGTGTTGCTGCTGGCTTGCTTTCCCCTATGCTGGATAGGGCTGCTCATGAAGGAAGACTTTCGTAGCTGCAGCTTCTGCGGGCTGAGCCTGGGCTAGAAAAGGTTCGAGAAACGATCAAACACCTGAATGATTTCGTTTAGAGGCCGGCTACCGCCCGCCAATTGTGCGCTTAAATCAGACCGGGGGGCGGGCCTTAGCCCGCCTCTAAACGGCAGTCCCCGAAAAGAACCTGGACTGGCTATCTCCCTGACAAGGAAGATCGCAAACTAACAGTTTGCGTTACTGATCAAGTTGTCATAAGCCTTCTGCTGTCGCTGGCGAGCCGCGTGATAGCGCTCGCGCTGGGCCATGTCTGGGTTGAAGGTGTTCCCCTGACTCGCTTGAATTGTTGCGACGTCGGCGATTTTGCCGACAGCTTCCAGGGCCAGCAGAGTAGCGCCACGACATGACGCTTCGCGTGCAGTCGAAAGGGTAATGCTGCGACCCAGCACATCGGCAATAATCTGTGTCCAGCAAGGCGAAGCAAGTAGTGCGTTCCCGGCGGCAAAAACAGACGCCGTCGGCGTCAACGAATCAAGCGCCTCCGCTATCAAAGCAAAGCGATAAGCTATTGCCTCCATCGCCGCGCGCAGGATCTCGATCGGCTTTGTATTGCCAGTCAGTCCCAGAATTGCGCCTCGCGCCGCAGTAGACCAACCAGTGCTTCGTTCACCGGCCCAGAACGGCAGAATCGCCAGCCCGTGCATATCAGGCTTCATCGCCGCCAGCGCGCGCTCGATTTCGTCCTCGTCTTGAGACAGGGCCAGTGTCTGCCGCATCCAATGATACAGGCTGCCGCCATCGGAAGGCGCACCGCCCACGACCACGCGTCTGCGATCGATGCGGTAGCACCACAACTCAGACGGCAGGACCCCTGGCGGTTCACCTTCGTACGCTGCGCGCATCGCGCCGGAGGTCCCGATCATGAGCAGCGCCGACTCCGCTGTAACGCAGCCCGCTCCGATATTGTTTGCAGCTCCGTCACCGATTGCCGGGAACCACTGCGCTGTGCTGAGCGCGGGCCACCGCGGCGCATATTCATCACCCAGCATGGTAAAAGTCCTGCCCGGCTGCGCTAGCTTCGGCAGTCGGCTCGTATCGATTTCCAGTTGCTGAAGTAATTCGCCATCCCAATCACAGGATTGCAAGTTCAAGAGCCCGGTGCCAGACGCCATCGAGATGCTCATCTCGGTCTCAGCAAATAGACGGTGCTGAAGATACTCAGCGAAAGACATCCAGCTTGCGACTGCCTGATAAAGATTGCCCCGCTCCTGACGCAGCCACTTCAATTTTGCCGGCCAGTAACTCGGATGAAAGCGGCAGCCCGTGCGCTGATGAAACTTCCGCTCATCAACATTCTGACGCAATTGTGCCGCCCCTCCGGCAGCACGCGTGTCAGCCCAACCAAAGATGGGAGTGATCGCAACTCCCTCAGCATTGATGCCGACCAGGCTGTGCCAAAAACAGGAAACAGCTACCAGATTGATGCGGGATACTCTATCGCTGCTGCGCTCGAGCAGCAGGTCGATTGCCCGAAGGACATGATTCACCAGGGTATCAGCGTCCGCATCGGAGCCGGAGCTCAGCGCTCGATACAGATCGGCTGACAGTTGAACTGCGGCGCTTTCAAACTCCTGGCCGCGCCCATCAAACAGTATGGCCCGCACGCCTGAGGTGCCGATATCCAATCCGAGCACGATTGGTGTTTCCGGCTCAGCTTTCAGAGCCGCCGAAATCAAAAAGGG
>JBDUCF010000095.1:0-8638 GCA_040003545.1 Pyrinomonadaceae bacterium
GCTCCATCGTAAGAAGTCGATTTAAACGTGTGACAATGTCGTCATGCGCATAGCCGGGTGGTGGTGGCATATAGAGGACCCCCGCAATTAGCTCGAGTTTTGCCCGATCCGGAGGATCAGGCAGCTCCCAAAACTCTTCGAGGGTATATGTCTTAACGAGCGGTGATGTGTTTACTAAAGCCATCAGAAAATCTCCGACGTAACCCTGAAAAGTCAGCGATCCTATTCTTACGCACGCGACCTTAGCCGGCCAGTCTTACTCTCCCACGCTTATATTGTCCGATATACCGAGATTCTTGCTAGTCATTCTGCTTTTCCGCTTGGCTGCGTTTGCCGTTGTACTGCTCCAGCTTGCGGTAGATCGTCTTGCGCCCGATTCCCAACTCGCGAGCGGCTCTGGTCTTGTCCCCGGCGGTGTAGTCGAGAGTGGCTTCGATCACCTGGCGCTCAATTTCATCCATTGAAGAGGGCACGTCGATTTCAATACTGGTGGTGCGTCCTTCGTTTGCGGCCTGGGCGCGTTCGCCACGGACGCGGGCTTTTTCCTCGAGCGTGCTCTTGCTAACTGCGACGGGCAGATCATCCAACTCGATCTGGCGGCCGGAAGCGATGATAACCGCGCGCTCAATCGAGTTTTCCAGTTCGCGCACGTTGCCGGGCCAGTCGTAGCTCATCAGGGCTGCCAGGGCATCTCTGGAGATGCCGGAAACAAACCGGCCCGTTTTCTGTTTATAGTATTCGAGGAAATGTATTACCAGCGGATGAATATCTTCGGGCCGTTCGCGCAGCGACGGCAACTGAATAGGAAAAACCGAAAGCCGGTAAAAAAGATCTCGACGGAAAGATCCCAATTCAACTGCCCGCTCCAGATCGACGTTCGACGCCGCGATGACGCGCACGTCGCTCTTGAGCAATTCGTTGCCGCCCACGCGGGTAAACTCACCGTCCTGTAATACGCGCAGCAAGCGCACCTGAGCTGACAAGCTCATCTCGCCCACCTCATCGAGAAACAACGTGCCGCCATTGGCTTCTTCGAAGCGTCCGCGCCGGCGCGAGCGAGCGTCCGTAAACGCGCCCTTCTCGTGCCCGAATAATTCGGACTCAAGCAGCGTTTCGGGTATGGCCCCGCAGTTCAGTTTGATATAGGGCTTATCTTCGCGTCCGGAATTGTAATGAATCAGATTGGCTAGCAGTTCTTTCCCCGTGCCCGACTCGCCCTGGATCAGCACGGAGGTCTGGGTGTCGGCAACGCTGATAGCCAACTCCATTGCGCGACGAATCGCCGGGGCTTGTCCAATTATTCGATCCTCGCCGTAGCGTTCATGCAGCGCGCTTTTCAGCCGCATCACTTCGGCGGAAAGTTGATCGCGTTCAAGCGCCGTCCCAATCTGATCGGCAATACCTTCCACCAGCGCGACTTCGTGATCTTTGAATCCCTCGCGCGCTTCGCTCCAGACCAGACCAAGCAGCCCGAAAGTGTGCCCGCCTATGCGCACCGGGGCCACCAGGGCCGCCCGTCCTCCCAGCGTGGCATTGAAGATCAGGCGTATGGGAAAGGGCAAATCAGTTTCCAGCAGGCGCAAAGTTTTGCCTTCTCCCAGCACCTCGACCATGGCAGGAAACTCGGTGATGTCCAGCGATTGTCCATGGGCTTCGATCAGTCCCCGGACTGAATCAATCTCCGCGTGGGGCGCGGCCTTGAAGGCCGCTAAACTGATGCGCCCACCTGTCGGATCAAGTACGCCCAGGGCACAGTAATCGGCGCCCACCAAAGCGATCGCGCGTTCGAGTACGACGGAAGTTACCTCGCCAAAATCGGATCTCGCGTTCAGGGCGTTGGCAATTTCGAGCAGCGCATTGGTGGTGTCCGCCTCTCGCTTCTTGTCGGTATAGAGTCGCGTGTACTGGTAGCCAATAGCCAGTTGCCGGGCGATGGACTGAAGAAATGAGACTTCCTCATCCAGCCAGGCGCGCGGAATGCGCGTGTGGTGTAAACCGATCAGGCTGAGTACTTCCTCGCCCTGAATCACAGGCACAACCAGCAGCGAGCGCGTTCCTAAACTCTTTGCCAGGAATCGCACTTTATGATCCAGCCCGGGGGCCGCGGTGTCGTCGAGGCGAATCGGCTTTGTGATATCGACGTGCTCCGCAAGTTGTTTCAGGTCCAGCGGAATCGCCGTCCCCAGACTGGAAGGAACCTCGTCGTCGGCGCGCCATTCATGACTGATGCGTAGCTCGCTTTCTGAAGTAAGTTGAATGACATCGCAGCGATCCACATTCATCATGCGGCCGAGCTCCGAGACGATGACCCGGAGGAAACGATCGAGATTAATTGTGGTGGGCAGATCCAGGGCCAGGCGCTCAATAATCGATTCGCGCGCCTCATGCATCTTGATTTTGCGTTCGAGCGAAAGCGATTGCGCTGTTTCAGACATGGACATTGCTACTAGCGAAGCTGAGCGCGCGAATTATCGCGCCGGACACCATGAAGCCATTTTATTTGTTGGGGATCATAACGAACCGCGCGCCAACTTGCAAAGCAAGCGGCGCGCGGCTTTTGGTAGATTTGGTATATCGGCGAGGCCCGTTATTCCGTCGCAGTCGATTCCGTCGGACTAGGCTCTCTAACCAGATGAAATTCCACCTTGGCGGCCTCCGGAGAAAGAACGGGGTGGTAGCTCTTTCCGTAGCGTGAAGTTATCCGGCGTACATAGTTTTGCGTTTCGTTAAAAGGGGGCACGCCCTTGTACTTGTCCACCGCGCCTTCGCCGGCATTGTAGCCCGCCAGGGCCAATTCAACGTTGCCGTCAAACCTCTTCAACAACCAACTGAGATACTTCGTCCCAGCTTCGACGTTGGCCGCGGGATCATTCGCGTTTTCACAGCCGAATCGTCGCGCCGTGGCCGGCATGAGCTGCATTAAGCCCTGCGCGCCGACGTGCGACATCGCCTGTGGCTTGTATTTGGATTCCTGCCAAATAACTGCATGGACGAAACGGGGATCAAGTCCATGGCGTGCGGCCGCCTGAAAGATAATCCAGTCGGTGGCGGCATCGCCTGATGAGGGGATGTCCGCAGGTATCGATTCGACTTCCGTGCTGGCAATAGCGTCAGGAGCGAATGCCCGGCTAAAGAAAACGCCGGTCAGGTTAGTGAAGAGAAAAAAGGAAATTAAGGCTAACGGTGCAAATTTGATAGAGCGCAAGTGGGGAATACTTCGGGGAAACTTCATATATTTGTTCTCCATGTGAGCGATGGCCGGGGGGCCATCAAAACTACGTTCTGCGAAGCAGAAATTTGGGGGCTGCGCATGGTGGAAGCGATTGACAAAGAACTGCAAATCGAGACCGTGACTATGATGGAGAAGTAATGGCGATGGTTGCTTTTTCAACACGATTGTGTCGCCGCTAAGTGCTGAACCTGCTTGTACTTAAACCAACCGTAGCTAAGTTCTCTTAATGGAGGATTTCGATGCCCGTTTCGTTCATGATGAATAATTGTGTCAACGCCCAGGTGGGGGATTGTCGTACCGGATCACTACGAAGATTTTCATTGCGGGTGAACTTTTTAAGGGGGATGATTCTGAGCTACTTTGTGCATCATAAGGGCACGGTCAGGTTGTCAGTATTGTAGGGAGATTCGTATAATTCGATTACGGGGCAATTAGAATTTTTTGGAGATAAGAAACCTATAAATGCCAATCTATGAATATGAATGCAGGAAGTGCAAAGCGCATACTGAGGTCTATCAGAAAATCACGGATAAACCACGAACCAGATGCCCGAAGTGCAAGGGCCGGTTGGAAAAGCTAATGTCGGCCTCGGCCATTCGGTTCAAGGGCAAAGGCTGGTATGTGACGGATTACGCAAGCAAGGGTAAGCAAACAGACAGCTCAGAAGAAAAGAAAGCGGGTTCCTCTGATACAGCGACCACCAGCGACGTTAAAACCAAGACTAAAGATACTACTGCCAGGAAGCCGGCTTCGTCCGACTCTGCGCCATCCAGCAAAACGTCCGAAGGAAGTTAGACCCTATTGAGCTAACGATGCAGGCAGGATTGGTGAAATTGATACGAGTTCACAAACGGGCGTTTAGCGTTCTGGCTTTCTCGTGCGTGATCGCTCTGGCGCTGGTCGCGTCTGGGATACTACCCGGCCATTACGCTGTTGGTCAGGCCGGTCGCCGGGCGCATTCTGCAAACGAAGGGGCCTCTGTACTCAACGTTATCGCAACGCGAGACGACCGCTCCAGCGAGCCGGTTACGGGCAAACAGGTCGCACTCTACGACAACGGCGTGGAGCAATCAATCAAGAGCTTTTCCATCGATCCCTCGCCATCTCGCCTGGTGCTTTTGGTCGACAATTCGCTGACAATCCGAGCCGACGTGGAAAAGTTGGAAGAGGCGACGCGCGAGTTCGCTTATGAGATATATGAAGGCGACAAGCTCTTAATCGTGGGATACGACGATCAGGCTGAGATTGTGGCCGACTGGACCGATGACGCGAAACAGATTGAAACCTCACTGAAGAGTTTCCGCAAGAAGGGCGACCCGCATCTCTTCGACGCGCTGAGCGCCGTGGCTGAAGAAGCATTGCGGCCGCTGTCGGGCCAGAAGCGAGTCATCGTCGTTATCAGTGACGGACTTGATCGAGGCAGCAAGACTAAATTCACTGAAGCGTTGAACGCCCTGCAGGATATGGATATTGCGGTTTATGCGGTGCAGGCGCCGGACCGCACTCGAGGAGCGATGCGGCGGGATCAGCCTAAGCCGGTGCAGGTGATTGATCAGCTTGCATCCGGTACCGGCGGGCGCGTCTTCCCCATCGATGAGGCTCGAGCGGCGGCGAAGACAATCTGCGACGAGTTACGTAAGAATCGCTACCTACTGTCCTATGCCGCGTCAGGCGTTCCCTTCGGCGACGCCCGGCGTATCCTCGTATTAGCGGATTCCGGTATTAGCGTGCGCTCGAAGAGCGCCCAACCTCCTGACTAGTAGGTTGTCAGAACCGCCTGCGGTAGCGGGCGGTTGAACCCAGCGTATCAGCCAGCGGGACCGATAAGATCAACCGCCCGCTACTGCCGGCGGTTCTGACAAGACCGCCGCAATGGCAGCAAATCAATCCGGTAAAGAAAGCGCGGTAAACAACAAGTGGAAGTGACCAAAGCTCTTGCGGCTCTCCAACCGCTGTACCTCAAAGACAACATTGAGATAATCACGGAAGACGGCACACGCGTGCGGGGAACAGTACGTAGCATGAAAACAACCCAGGCTTTGACTCAGCCGAGCGTCAAGATGGAACGTGCCGATGGTGAAATCATCAAGATACCTTTTGTAACAATCGTCGAGATCATTGACCACAATCCTTCCGCTCGAAGTGCACCCTAACACTCCCGCCGGCCGCCCTGGCGAAAGGCCCAAACTGAGGATTCATTGGGGCAATTCGGGTTGCCGCCACCGCTTTGTAGTACAATCCCCGGGTCGCAAGGTTTCAGGGAGTTTAATGAGTTGACAATCACTATCGAAGATTTCGGAGTGCGGGTCGCAAGCGTTTGGCAGGGTTTGCGATCGACTACCCGCGACCTGGTTGAAAGGGCGCTTTCCTCAACTACCGCCGGTCCCGGTAGTCGTCCGTTGCCTTACGATGCGCGGGCTGATTGGGAGCTGAGTCGTTTGTTAACCGTACTTGACGACCGGGCGACAGAAGCCCGCGAGTCGTTAAGTAAGGAACAAGCCGGCAACCTTGAAAAGATGGCGGACACCTGTGTTCGAGTATTGCTCGATCGAACGCAGTCGGCTGAGGTCTTCGCCCAACTGGTAGAGCGGGCCCACGCGCGGCGCGATTACACACGCATTGACGCTCTCGCCGATGTGCTGGCAAAGCGGCTGGCGCCGGCTGAGATATGCGAGCTCGCGCGGTCAGGCAATGTTGTGATACGAGCGCTGGCGCACGAGTGTCTCGTCGCCGCGCCCACCTCTGTATTGATTGGATTGCTGCGAGACCCGGTCGATGCCAGTATCGCCCGTGAAGTGCTTGAGCGGCAGGCAGTCGACTACGGTTCCGAAGAAGCGCGACAGATAGTTAATTATTTGGAACAGTCGGAACTGAGTGGAGAGTAAAGGGACGTCGCAAGTTAAATCACTTGCCCCGCATTTTCAGGCGGGATTCGCGGCGATTTCCGGTGCAATATTACGCAGTCGATCCACTACTTGCTCGATCAGCCAGTTCGGCGTTGAAGCGCCGGCAGTTAGACCCACGCGCTCTACACCTTCCAGATCCTGCGGATTGATTTCGGCAGGGGTCTCGATCAAAAAACTCTTCTTGCATTGTTCCTGACAGACGGCCAACAGCTTGACGCTGTTTGAGGAGTGTCGTCCCCCAATAACATAGAATGCCTCGACCTGCCCCGCCAGCGCCCGCGCGGCATCCTGACGATCGCGCGTTGCCGAACATATCGTGTTCACTATCTCAGGTTCTACGTCTGATTTGGCGCGCACGGCTTCGGCAACTTCCAGAAAGGTCTTCAACTTGATTGTCGTTTGCGAGACCACCAGGGGCGCCCGCAGCTCAGGCAGCGATTCCACTTCCAGCGCATCGCGAACAACGTAGGTGTTGCTGGGCGCGTACCCTACCACGCCGATCATCTCCGGATGATCAGGATTGCCGGCGACTACGACGTCGCGACCTTGTTTGGCGGCCCGCTCGGCCAGATGCTGCACACGGGTTACGAATGGGCAGGTAGCGTCGATAACTTTCGCGGCGCGCTCTTCCAGTTCACGCTGGACCTGAGGCGTGACGCCATGAGCGCGGATCACAGCGATGGTGTCGGCGCCTGCTTCATCGGGAGAGTCAATGGTGGAAACCCCCCTGGCGCCCAGGCGTTCCATCTCCTGGGCATTGTGGATCAACGGACCGAGCGAGCGGATAGGGCGCACGCCTTCTTCTACCGCGTCCTCGACCATCTCGACGGCGCGCTCGACGCCGAAGCAGAATCCATATTCGTCAGCCAGTAAGACTTCCATCTTCTTAACGAGCGCTCTCTTTACGATCTTTTGTTTTTAAATGATTTTCCATTTGTCATTTCCCATTTGCTATTTCTGTCATCCGCGCCGCGGAATCAAATGACAAATGGAAAATCCAGCTCCTACTTCACTTGGCAGCTTCACTCGCGGGGCCGGCCCCTTCTCGTTTGCACGATTCCCGCCATTCCTGGCGCAAGCGGTCGCTGCCTTCGACGCGCTCTTCAATCCATCCCAACTCCTTTTCAGCAAAGCCACGCACAGAGCTCCAGAGGCTCTTTTCCAGATCCCCGAGCTTGTGCGCCACCTCCGTTGGCAGGACCGCATAGGTTGCGTCGTTGATATACCTAACAGCATCACAAAGCGGATTGCCGCTATTGTAACGCGCGTCTTTTTCGTCTTGCATATTTGGATCCTCCTCGCGAATACGGGCTAATGCCTGGGTCTGGCCTCTCGGTTTCGCGGAAATCAATTCTAACATAAACAGGTGTTTGCTTCCTTGCTCCGGTCGCGCTACGCCCCTGGCTTAATTTTCCTTACGAATTCATCAGGGTGGAGGTTGCAGGAGAAACTGGGGCGGCGGTTTTGGTGTGAAATCAGACCGGGTCCTTCAGTCACTTACCACGGCAGCCCGCCAAGCAGGGTTTTACCCGCCGGCCATTCACGACCGCCAAAGGGCAAAACCATGACGCAGAAAGGAGAGGGGATGGGGCCGGAAGGCTGCTCGAACTCCACCGTCTCTTCCAACAATTGCCAGCCCTGCCGCGCATAGAAGGGCGCGAGACGCGGGAGGCAGAAGAGCATACCGAACTCCACCTGAAGCTCGTCGCGCATGAACTCCACGGCGCGCCGCATCGCCGATTGCGCGTGTCCGCGGCCCTGCGCCTCCGGCACGGAGACAACCCCGCCGATGCCTGCGACCAGGACCGCATGCTCCCCGGCGCGCACTGTTGTCTGGAGCACACCGACGTGGCTTACCACGCGGCCTTTCGCTTCGACTATGAAGTGCCAGTCCTTCGGTCGCCATCGATAGAGCATGTCCTCGACGCCGAAGATATTCTTGTCCCACTCAAAGAGTGTCTGCCACTCTTCATCGGTCAGACTTTTTTCGAAGCGAATTTGGACGCTCACCCCTACCTCGTGCTTTCTTAACTTCGATTCGCCTTCTTTAAATACCTCAGTAGTCAGCTTGACTATAGCGTCTGAGGGTCTAGCGTCTGAGCAGAATCAAGATGCCAGCGACGATACCAAGGACAGCTGGGCCGGTAGCGACCGTCGAAGAACTTTGATGTTGAGCAGCGTTAGGAGGCCAGTAAGAATCAGCCACGGACCCAGTAAAACCATTCCCAGGTTTCTGCCTGTCAATGTGTTTGTTAGTGCCATAGTTTCTCATTTGTGAAATTCATCGACGGCCCTCGCCAATCCTGCAGCGGATTTCATAGTGGCCGAGTTTCGTGTCCAGGGCAATTGTCATCGCTTCAGCCCGGCGGTCCAGTTCAAGACGACGATCATTGGTGAAGGCGAGGTTTCTTCGCCGGGTGAGTTCACCAGAAAACGCTGGCCATCGCGCGTAACGTCGTAACCTGAGCCGGCGCCAAATCCACTAAAAACGCGCATTTCA
>JBDUCF010000096.1:0-8628 GCA_040003545.1 Pyrinomonadaceae bacterium
GTAGCTCATCAGGTGGGCGCCCTCAACAAGGCCGGCCTCGCAGCCCTCACCTTGATTGAAGAGCTTGATCAATTACCGCCGGAGGTCCTTTTCGCTGCTTACGACCGGGCCAGTCAGTGGCTGGCGGAATCTCAGTGTCAGGATCTGTCGCTGAGGTTGAATGAAGCGGCGAGGTTGGTTTTCCTGCTCCTGCGAAGCGCATTGAACGTCGAGGACGCTATTGAAACGCTTTTTAACAGGCCCATTAGTTTGCAAGAAGAAATCCTAAAGCTCGAGCGGAGCTTGATTAGACAGGCTCTTGCCAAAGCAAACGGCAGCGTGACTCGCGCGGCGTCGCTCCTGAGCATGAGTTATCAGGGACTGGCCTACACTATTGAAGCAAGACACAAGGATCTACTGAAGGAGCGCTCGCCGGTCCGCCGCCGCTCGCGCAAGGATTTGCGGAGCAACTAGTCGCGCAAATAGACGACATCCTGCGCGAAGTTCTCCGGCAAACAAGCACGCGTTAGGAAATGCATTTGGATTTGCAGCTCCGTTCGTTATCCGAGGGGGAAAAACGAATGGGTGCTGCGAATGCGCCACGACCCGGGACGAGCGTGGCGCCCAGGGCCGGCACATCTCTGAGCGTGTCGGCCTTGGAGTCTTTAACGTGCGTGATCTTTGCATCCCGACCGGAAAGTTCGGGCCATCGTTAGTTCGCTCTTACGGTTTGGACGGACGCTGCGGTTCGCTCCGAGCAATTCGCTCAGAGGATTCACTCTGCTTCATCAATCGTAAAGTTCACTTTGCCGCGGATTACTTCTTCCAGGGCGACGCGGGTGGGTTTGTGTTTATGCGGATCGATCTCGATGCGTGGGCGGGCGCCGCGTTGAAGCTGCTTGCTCCTCTTGGCGGCTACGATAATCATTCGGTATTTTGAATCCATCTCCGGCGGTGTACTCTCCTCAATAATCTCGCTGGTCTCGTCTTTTGCTTTGGCCATAACGGCAGATGCCTTCCGCGGCTGATTTGAAGTTAGCTATTCTATTCAATCCCCGTGATAGATCAAGGAGTCTTGCTTAGGGCAGTGTCTTAGTTTCAGGGCGACAGGCTGGCAGCCTGTCGTACGCGCGCTCTGCCGGGCCTGTGCGGCTAACGCATTTGGATGACCGTCAGACGGCGCGCGAGGCGCCGGGAAACTTTTCCAGTACCAGCTTCAACTGTTCTTCCTGCCGTTCGCAACGGGCCCGTTCCGCGTAGATGATTGCCGAAAGCTGGGCCGAGGCCCGTTCGAGATCGTCGTTGATAATTACGTACTGAAAATCTTTGTAATGCTCAACCTCAGCCGGGGCGCCTCGCAGACGTCTTTCCAAATCCTCCGGCGAATCCGTTCCTCTGGTAGCAAGACGCTGCCGCAGTATCTCAAAGGACGGCGGCAGGATGAAAATGCAAACCGCGTCTGGCATCAGAGCGCGCACCGAGGTGGCGCCCTGCACATCGATCTCCAAAATAATGTCGCGCCCGGCGGCGATCTCAAGCATCACTTGATCGCGGCTGGTGCCGTAAAGATTGCCATGCACCCAGGCCCATTCAAGAAACAGTTTTGCCGCGATCATCTCTTCGAACTTCGCGCGCGACACGAAGAAATATTCGCGACCATCGACTTCGCCGGGACGAGGCGACCGCGTCGTGTACGACACCGAATAGCTAAGATTCGGCACGCTCTTGCGGGCGCGATCGATCAGTGTCCCTTTACCGCCACCGGAAGGAGAGCTGACGACAATCAGCATTCCCCGGCCGCCGGCGGCATTGGAAAGCTGGTCCGGCGAAAGTTGGGCTGGTTCACTCGACATTTTGTACCTGTTCGCGCAACTTCTCGATCTCGCCTTTGATCACCAGGCCGGCATCTTTGATAGTAATGTCCGTCGATTTCGATAAGACGGTGTTTGCTTCGCGATTCAGTTCCTGCAGCAGAAAGTCCAGCCGCTTGCCGATGTCGGTTTCCTGGTCCAGCGTCTCGCGAAATTGATCCAGATGGCTGCGCAGCCGCACGATCTCCTCGCTGATGTCGCTTTTGTCGGCAAGGTAGGCTACCTCCTGGGCCAAGCGGCCGGGGTCCACTTCAACCCCCTGGCCTCCACGGGCCAGCAACTCGCCGATTCTTTTTTGCAGACGTGTTCGGTAGCCTTCAACCAGCGTCGCGGCTGAGGCCTCAATGACCGGCACCTCGGCTTCGATATTGGCGATGCGCACCCGCATCTCCGCCAACAGCGCATCCGCTTCGCTCGCGCGCATACTTTCGAGATCATCCAGGGCGTTGTCCACCGCCAGTGTAATCCCGGCAATCATCTTGTCGTCGAGGTCCGCGCGCATCGGCTGCATCGCGCCCGGCAGTCTAAGCAGAGAAGCGACATCGGGCTCTCCGACCAGATCGAATTCTTTTTGAATAGTACGCAGCGCGGTCAGGTAACGGCCGATTACATTGCGATCCAGCTCGTAAGAAGATTCGCCCGTGCGCTCAAACATGATGTTGATATCAACCCGACCGCGTGACAGCCGGGCTCCAATGCGGCGCTTAATCATCACTTCCAGTGAAGACAACTCCTGACCGGTGCGCAGGTGCACGTCAAGAAAACGATTATTTACCGTCTTAATTTCCACGGCAACACTGAAGTTGTCGCCGGCCGCATTGCCGCGACCAAAACCCGTCATTGATTTCATAATAGTAAGCAGTTAGCAGTGAGCAGTAAGCAGTTAAGAACAGAAGCTTATTGGATTGACTTTCGGAGGCCATACGTTACAGCCAGGCACTCGTCAACCATCGCATCTACTTCATCGAATATATGCCTATTGAGATAGCCGATGCGCAAAGCTATCTCAAGCTGTGTATCCAGTTCGTTAAGTGATCCTATCGCAACACTCAGATAGTTCCGAAATTGTACTGTGGACCGACCGGCTCCGCCTTCCGCGATGTTGGAGGGCACCGATACCGCCGCACGTCGAAGTTGGGAGGTTAATCCGTAGATCTCCTCCCGGGGAAACTTCTTACTTATTTCATAAACTTCTTGCACCAAATCCATGCTCTTACTCCATGCCCACGAGCTTCTTATGAGGTTTGCTCATCTAACGATCCTTTCGTGGGACGAGGGATTGTTGTTGTTCAATTCTGACTGCTCAATTCTGACTGCTCACTGCTCACTGCTCACTGCTCACTGACAAGTACCTCTTCTTCCTCGTCAGCGAACTGCAATTCGTATAGGCGCCGATATTGTCCGTTCTTCTCCAAAAGTTCCATGTGGCTGCCCATTTCCGTGATTCGTCCTCGTTCCAGCACTACGATGGTATCAGCTCTGCGAATGGTCGCCAGGCGATGGGCAATCACAACAGTGGTCCGGTTGCGTATCAGGTTCGCTATGGCCCGCTGGACCAAACGCTCCGATTCCGCGTCCAGGGCCGAAGTCGCTTCATCAAGTATCAGCAACGGCGCATCAACCAATACCGCGCGGGCGATCGCCAATCGCTGTCGCTGGCCGCCGGAAAGAAAGATTCCTCGCTCACCCACGATCGAGTCATAGCCGGCCGGCAGTTCCATGATGAAGTCGTGGGCTAAGGCTACTCGCGCAGCTTCTTCGATTTGCTCTGCAGACGCTTCGGGCCGCCCATAGGAAATGTTGTGTCTGACGGTGTCGTTGAATAACACCGTCTCCTGAGTTACCAGCCCAATCTGGCGACGCAGGCTGACGAGCCTCGTATCACGCAAGTCAGTCCCATCCCAAAGCACAGCGCCGGAAGTCGGATCATGGAAACGCGGCAGCAACTTTGTCAGGGTCGATTTACCGCCGCCCGACTCTCCCACCAGCGCGACCATCTTGCCGGCCGGAATCCGCAAGCTTACACCGCGCAACACGGATCTGGTCTCGTTTGCGTATCCAAAGGCAACATCTCGTAATTCGATCTCCTTCTGCAACGGCTTAAGTTCGATAGCGTTTGGCTTCTCAGGAATCTCCGCGTGTTCATCTATTACTTCCCAGACGTGGTGGGCGGCCGCCAGCGCTTGCTCCATCGCGTTGTGCAGGCTCGAAAGCTTTCGTATCGGATCATAGCTGCGGATAAGAAAGAAAAGAAACGTCAGGAACTGGGCCGCATTCATCCTGCCGGCAGCGATCTCGCGTTGTCCGAAGAAAAGCAGTACGACCACGAAAAGAATGCCAATCATTTCTATGGTCGGCGGGGCTACGCCTGCGATTGTGGCTGACCGTAGTGTCGCCCGCATAATGCGCCGCGCCACCAGGCTGAAACGCTCTCCCTCACGCGCCTCGGCGCGATAAGCTTTCACGATGTTCTGATTGGCCAGCGCTTCCTGTGCGGTGTCGGTCAGATGCTTGTTGCCTTCAAGAGACTCGCGCGATAGCTTGCGCAGTGCCGAGCCGAAGCGAGCGGTCAGGACTCCGACAAGCGGAGCAATAATCAGCGACCCCAGAGTCAAACGCCAGTTGTAATAAAAGGAAGCCGCCAGAAATGCGATCAACGTAAAGCTCTCGCGCAGCATGTCGCGCAATGTGCTGGTGACGGCAGTTTCGATGGCCGCGGCACTTGATATCAGCCGGGCAACCAGATGGTTCGTGCGATGACGCTGGAAAAAACTGGCTGACTGATTCAGCAGGTGGCGATAGAGATCCTGGCGCAGCTTCAGCACTGACGACTGGCCGATGAGGGCCATCAAATAGGTGGAAAGATACGCGGCGGTGCCTTTCACCGCTGTGAAGACGACCAGCAGAATTGCAATCGTACGCCATGCGCCCAGGCCCGAAGCGGGAATGATTCGCTGCAACCCAAAAAGGGTGGGCGTGCGCTGACCGCCGGCCTGGGAGAATGCCTGATCGAAGATAGGGACAATCAGCGCTCCGGTGGCACTCTCCAGAACGCCTACCAGGAACATTGCCAGCGTCGCAATCGCAAAGGTTCCCCGGTGAGGCTTGAGATACTTTAGGAGTCTTCGCAGATCGTGCATCGTTAATCGCGCGTGTTTATGATCGCCCGCCGGGCGCCCACAGGTCGCTTATCAGGAAGGATGGTTAGTGCCGAATGATTAAGCATCAGGAAATATACTGACCAGCTCTGTTTGACGTCAAGGCAAAGCCGAATTCATACTACTACGCTTGATGCTTCAACTTCATCAGGCGGCAAGCCCACTCTTTCTGCGTCGTGAAGCGGGCTCTTGAGGTATAATCCCGTTTCCAATAAGACAAGGAACCCGACCCTTGGACTCTCTAGCTGCAAACAAGAATGCCGGCAAGCGCCTGCTAATCGTCGATGACGACTCCGACATGCGCACATTGCTGGCTGAGTACTTTCGCCGGCTCGGTTTTGCAGTGGAAGAGAAAGAGAGCGGAGCCGCGGCCCTTGAGCCGGCGCTGTCAGGGCGATTTGATTGCTTCATCTTTGATGTTTCCATGCCTGAGATGTCCGGCTTCGAGCTGTTGCGGCGACTCCGGGAGCGAAACATACAGACTCCGGCGTTGTTCTTAACCGCTCATGGCGAACTTGAGAGCAAAGTTGCGGGCTTCGAAGCGGGCGCTGACGATTATCTGCAAAAGCCTTTTAGTCCGCGCGAGCTCGAATATCGCATCGAAGCTTTGTTGCGGCGGAGCTCAGTACTCAATTCCGATTCTGAAGACAAGCGCCTCGAAGTCGGTGATCTGGTCGTCGATCTGAGACGGCACCAGGTGTCGCGCGGTGGCGAAGGCATTGATTTGACGCCGCTGGAGTTTCAAATACTGGAGCTGCTGGCATCGGAGCCGGGACGCGCCTGGTCGCGCAACGATCTGCTGGACCGCGTCTGGAGCACGGAATACGAGGGCTATCAAAGGAACATCGATCCGCACATCAATCGCCTGCGAAAGAAGCTGGAGAAAGATCCGAAGAATCCGCATTACGTACTGACCGTTCGTGGCGTGGGCTACAAGCTGAATGAGAGTCCCTAGTCGCCAATCGGAAGAATCCTGGTTAATTGATGGTTTGTAGCAATTGGCTAAGCCCTCGCTGATGGGTCGGGCTTCGGCTCCGCGTCCTATGACATTCAAGAAGTTTTTCATCATCTCAGTTGTGTTGCTGGGGCCAGGCTCGGGTTTTACCCTGGGCCGGGCTCAAAACAAGCCTGTGACCGCGCGCAAGGTCTCGGCCTCAGCTCGTATTCAATGGAAAGCCCAGAGCCAGGTTTCGCGTTACCGTTTGCAGGTGGCGCGCGACGAAGGCTTCACAGACATGGTCATCGACAAGGCCGTTAGCGGGACCGGCTATGTTATTAGCGGGTTGCCGGAGGGAACATATTATTGGCGCGTTGCTGCCATCGGCGGTGAGGGTGGCAATTATTCGTCAGCAAGATCAGTGCGGCTGGTAAAGCCAGTGCCAAAACCCAAGCCCAAAGAAGCCGGCGAGACCGCTAACGCAAAGAAGCCGGCAAAGCCCGTCGAGAACGCGGGCAAGTCCAAAGGCGTGACGACATCGCGGAGCGCCGGCAGAACATCGCGCGCGAACAGTGACAGCGCTGCGAAGCAAATCAGGACGGCAAGAGTAACCAGGCCTCCCAATCAAAAGCCGCGTGTCAGTATCAGTCCTTCGCGCGATGAAGGTGCAAGGACCACGGCCATGCCTCCGATTGCCGTCGCTCCGAAGCTGCTTCCGGATAACGGCGGCTGGCGAACTATCACCGGCAATATCGCATATCCGGCCGCTGCCCACCTTCGATCGCCATCGAGTTTTGATCTGATCGGCGTCAATTCAAATGGCACGGTGTACGCGCTCGACGGCGCAAACGGATCAGCGCTGTGGACCACCCGGCTCAGGTTGAGTGGAAATGTTGTCGAGCCGGCAAGCGGTGCGGCTAATACATTCGTCCCCGTGGTTTTTGCCGGGCACGACGGATTGGCGAACGTGATAGTCGCTTTTGATGATGGCGTTCGCGCATTGGCAGGTGACACCGGCGCCGAGCTTTGGCGCGCTAATCTTCCCGGCGGCGCCTTGAGTGGCGTGGCAGTCGAAGCCTCGCCTAATCAGCGTTCTACCGTCTTCATTGTTTCCGGTACGGGGCAGGAGCTGCTACTTCTTGACGGCGACAGCGGCGCCATCATCGGCAAATCTGCCTTGCTGGCAAAGCCTTTTGGTCCACCGATCGCTTTTGTCAGCGGGAACGCGCGTAGTTTGGCCCTCGTCTTTAACGGAGGATTTGTGGAGTCGCGAAATATGAAGGGCGAAATTGTTCGCACAGTCAAACTGGAGAGTCCCACGACGCCGCCTGTTTTCGTGGCCGGTCCCAAAGGTGGGCTCATCCTCGTGGGAACGCAGAATGGGTTGATGGCCCTTGATGCGTCGGGCCTGAATGCCGTCGGTCGGGTGGCGATTGAAGACGATTGGCCGCGCGGCAAACTTTCTGTCGATGACATGGACGGTGATGGAGCGCCGGAAGTTGTCATGATCACGAATCGCGCCCGTGTCGTTGCGATCAACACTACTGACGGGAAAATCCGTTGGGAAGCAAACGGCGCGACGGACGCGGCGTCGGCTGCTTTTGCCGACCTCGATGGCGATGGCGTGCTCGACGTTCTGGTAGCGGCGTGGCCCGCGTTTGCAGTGGCGTATTCCGGTCGTGACGGTTCGCTGATATGGCGCGCCGACGAAGAAATGAATCCGGCGGCCCGGCTTCCTTTCGCAGCGGGTCGCAGTTTGGTAACCGCGTCAGTCGAGGGCGGCAGCAAGGCGATCGTCGCCGGCACCGATTCGTACCGCAAAGGATTTCGCGCGGTCGGTTTGCCCAAAGGCGCGCTGCGGATTGCGCGTCGATAAGGCCGCCAGTCGAATTGTGTCCAGGGACGCCAATACGTGTCCAGCGTTGCATGATCCCCGCTGTTGGTTTTCCTCAACTGAAAACCCTGGTTCTCCGGGTTGCTGTGATTAGTGCGGCGATCTAAAATGGGCGCAGGAGAAAGCCATGAAAAAGAACGTACTTAACTTGATTTTGCTTTTCTGCGTGGGCTTTATTGCGCAGCCGGCAAACGCCCAGTCACGCGATGCGCGGATTGTTGCTTACGCCAGGAAGATACAGGCTGCATCGCTCGAGCCAGGTTTGCCCAGACAGCCTTTAGAGGCCTGGTTGAAGTCTATTGTGGGACCGAAGGCAACGCTTACCTGGGAAGTAAACGATTGTGGTGAGCAGACAGGGGTCGCAGGAGACGGTAGCAGCTTTAATCCTCCTATGTGCGCTGAGCTTCAGGCAGAGCTGATCGACGGACGTGAGGTTGGCATCCTCATCGGTGTAGGTACCTATAAAACAGGAATCAAAGGGAAGGCCAGCATCTTTTATGTCTACGTAAAGGATCATGGATCGCTAATATACTTCTCAAGATTGCGAGATCTTCCAGTGTCGCTTCGACGAGGCTCAGGCGGGTACATCACGCCGGTAAGGGACCCCGGTGAAGGCCTTTAGGTGAGCTCAACATCATCGAATGATCTGGCTAATTGGAATTGCACTGGTGCTTGTCTGGTTCGTGGAGAAGGTCATTCTGCATAAGGGTGGCTTCATTCACATTCTTCTGCTGTGCGCGATATCTATACTTGTTATCCAGTGGGTTGCCCGCCGGCGCGCCATGGGAT
>JBDUCF010000097.1:0-8614 GCA_040003545.1 Pyrinomonadaceae bacterium
CTCATGAGAAGTCGGGGACGGTAGCGACTGTGCGAGAACTCTGCGGACCTTGGTGATAGTTTTTCGACGCGTAGCGGCGCTATGAGTTTAGCCCGGCGCTACGCGTCGAACGAACTGGGCAGCGGCGACTATATGAAACTCCACCTGTACCGTCGGCTTACTTTTCTCGCGCTAATCCTGATCAGTCTATTTTTCCTGTTGCCGGCGCTCTGCTTCGCGCAAGCCAGGCGCGTGGTGATAGTGAAAGTCGACGGTTTGCCTTATGACCTGGTGGATCGATTCGTTAGAGAACGCGATCCGCGGACCGGCAAGAGCCAGCTCCCCTGGATAGAACGGATCTTTTACCAGCGAGGTACACGCGTCGCTAATTTCTACGTGCGCGGCATGAGTTTATCAGCGCCTTCATGGTCCTCGCTGGAGACCGGCCAGCATTTGCAGATTAAAGGCAATGTAGAATTTGATCGCTACACGCTTCACACCTACGATTACCTAAACTTTATTCCGTTCTATTTGAAGAGCGCTGCAGGCGCAAGAATAGACATGCCGGGAACTGAAATGCTTGATTCGATTGGTGTGCCTCTGCTTTTCGATGCCTTTCCTCATCAGGATCGTTACATAAGTTTTCAACTCTATCAGCGGGGAATGCGCTTCGCGACGCTCAAAGAGGGGCTGCAACGCCGGTTCATGAAGAACCCACGCGAGCTGTGGGACGAGTGGACGATGGGCTTCGACGCGCACAGTACGTTTTCCGATCAAATGGAGCGGGAGATGATCCAGAAACTGGCTGACTCTCACACTCGCTATCTCGATCTTTACGTCACCGGCTTTGACCACGCTGCCCATCAAAATCGCGACCGTCAGTCTCACCTGTATGCCATGCAGGATATTGATCGGCTCATTGGCCGGATTTGGACGGCTATCGAGAAAAGTTCCCTGGCCGCCGATACAGTGCTGATCATGGTTTCAGATCATGGATTCAACACGGACGAGCGTGTGTACAGCCAGGGTTACAATCTGGTGAAGCTCATGGGAAGCGCGAGCGGCGGGGGCCATCACGTAATCACCAAGCGAAGAATCCTTATGGACTACTCAATCAAGGGAATGTACTTTCTCGTCCCCCTGATCACCAGCACCACGGACGACTCGTATTACTTGAAAGGCCGCAGCAGTGATTACCCCACCGCGTTATTGGACTTCGATGGCAATGAACGCGCGGCCGTACACGTGCGCGACAGCGACCTGAATCTGCTCCAGATTCTTTTGCAGCAACTACAACGGAATGAAGTGTCGCCGGCGGTGCGACAGGCAGCTATTGAACTCTTCTTCAAAACATTAGAGACCCGCCGCGCGCAGTGGCAGAAGAATCTTAACGAACTCAAGCAAGAGTTGGTCGTTTTGCATGGGCACGTCGAACAGCAGCGAAAGCTTTGGGA
Organism: Pyrinomonadaceae bacterium; assembly: GCA_040003545.1. Taxonomy (GTDB): domain Bacteria; phylum Acidobacteriota; class Blastocatellia; order Pyrinomonadales; family Pyrinomonadaceae; genus DASXRU01. Next base: position 1,434 of record JBDUCF010000097.1, read on the forward strand.
AGGGCAACCGAAGAAATTTTCGCAGCCGGAACGGGAACTCGGACTTGACGACGAAACAACCAGGATCTATGCCCAGCTCGAAAGGTGGATGAGCCAGGAAAAGGACTACACCGAATATGCACGGAGGCTCGCCAACCTTCTGGCGCTTAGCAAAACCAGTTTTGCGCCCGCGAAACTCAAGGTCGAAGACCTGCTTCCGAAACAAGCGATGGGCGAGCGTAACAGTATTTATCAGTTACAAAACTACATCGTGGGCCTGGCGCCGGGCGGCCTCGTCCTAAAGCCCGATTCGTCAGTCGACACGGAGAAGAGTTTTGTGAGGATCAATTACCTTTCCCTTTTCGAGAGCATCAGCGTGAGAAACAACGTGCAGCCGGAGGTTCCTAACAAACCCATCGACATGATTGCTACGCGCATACCGTCGGAGTTGGTGCGGCATCTCCTGCCTGAACAATCGCTCGGCCCGGACGTCGTTTGGGTATTCCGTAGCGCCGAGAAGCAGGCGTTGATCCTTACTCGGGAGAATGAACAAGGCCTACTGAGCTTTCGTTACCAGCCCATTCGTAATTTGAAGCAGGAGGCCGACGGCCGTTTTCAATTTGAGCTCGCGTCCTGGGAGTCTGGCCTGCCGCTAAACATTTTTGAAGACAATGAGCTTTCGGTGCCGCAGCCGGATCGCGCTTCCTGGCTAAACGAGTGGCACAGTGATCTTGAGTGGCTCCGTGCTTTGCATCGCACTAAATACTCCAACGGCCTGGTTGGACTCTACGAAGCGATTGGCCGCCACCGGACCGAAAAGCTTTCTCCTGCCGAACCCGGGCTTTCAGAAGATGAGCGTTTGAGTCGCCGTTTCCTGAAGCGTCAGCGCGAGCTCATTGAAAGCGACCTGCTACTGCTGGCGAATAATCACTGGAATTTCGACGTTCGTGGATTTAACTCCGGCGGCAATCATGGTTCCTTCTTCCGCATTTCTACCCACTCGACTCTCATGTTAGCCGGCGGTGATGGCACCGGAATTCCACGGGGGATGGTCGTTGAAGAGCCGTACGACAGTTTGAGCTTCGTTCCCACTGTACTGGCGTTAACCGGAAATTTACGCGATGATAACAATCCAATTTCAGTTTTATGGGATAAGGGTTTTCGGCGCTTTCCCGGCCGGCCTGTAAAAGAAGTGTTGGCCCAACCAGAAACCCAAAAAGCCGCGGCAACCGGAGCAACTACATCTCCTTGACGACGTCGGATAATCAGTTAGCAGAAGAATGGCCCGAGGATTTTAGCGAGCTGGAGGAACTCGTCGATCAGAGCGAGCCTCCAGGTCGCGAAAGCTCGCGCCGTTCTTTTGTCTTGTTACAGGCAATCGCGTTCTTATTAGGACTCGGACTTCTCGTTTACGTTATCAATCGCGTCGGGCTGCAGCCGATCTTCGATGCCTTAATCCGCATAGGTTTTGGTTTCTTTCTACTGCTGGCAATTAGCGGGTCGCGTCATGTGTTTCGCACGATCGCGATGGCCGCCGCCGTTCCTGCCGAACATCGACACTTCAATTTTCTTCAGGCGTTTGCTGCGCGATTAGGCGGCGAAGCCATAAGTTTTCTCACCTTTACCGGACCGCTGCTCGGTGAAGCGACGAAGGTAGCTCTACTGCGGCGGCGCGTGCCTCTAACTTACGGCGTGCCGGCGCTGGTCGTCGACAACCTTATTTACAACATTTCCGTGGTCTTCTTTATTCTGAGCGGCGCCTGCGTGATGCTGTTTGCCTACAACCTGCCACCGCTCGTTCATTACACCTTAATTGCCATCGCCATCGTCGCCGCGCTCGGCATAGTTGCAGCAGCACTGGCGGCGAAGCGGCGCATCATGTTGGTGACCTGGCTGATCGATCGTATGGCCCAGCTGCGGCTAAGTCCAAAAGTAATCCTCAAGCGGCGGCAGCATATCAATCACATCGAGTCGAAGGTCTACGATTTTTCAAAGCACCATCCTGGCGCCTTCTTCGGCATGATTGCCTGTGACCTGTTGGCCCATGTGTCGAGCGTCGCGGAGGTGTACATAACCCTGCGCATGCTCGGCTTTGCACCCCATGTCGCTCAGGCCTATATCATCGAGTCGCTAACCAAGGTAATTAACTTTGTATTCGCGTTTGTTCCCGGCACAATCGGTGTATATGAGGGCGGCACCGAGGTTGTGTTACGAACGCTCGGATTCGCGGCCGCCACAGGAGTTACTCTGGCTCTGGTCCGCAAAGCCGGGACCGTATTCTGGACTTCTATTGGACTACTGATCTTGACCTGGCGGACCCTCCCAAACGCGTGGGGCCGCGCTTTAGATCGCAGTCCACACTTGCGGAGACTTATGGATAGTCTGGTACTTTCAAATATTGCGCACCGGCCCGCACGAACGGCCGTCAGCATTCTGGGGACCGGAGTCGGAGTTTTGCTGATCGTATTTACCGTGGGTTTGGCGCACGGCGTCTTGCGGGAGCGCGGGCGACGTGAAGCCAACATCGGCGCGGAGATCATGATTCGCGCCTCCGGCTCAGTTGGTTTTAGCGGCTCAGGTGCATTTGTGCTGCCCGCAAGCCGGGCCAATGAAATCACCAAAATCGAGGGCGTGCGGGCTGCTACTGCAATCGGGCAGTCGCTTGATCGGAGCGACTCGGGATTCGGCACGCGGCTGATTGACGGGATTGAGTTTGATGAATACGCGCAGCTCGCCGGGATTAGAATGCGCGAAGGACAGAAACTTACCGGCGGAAATCAGGCGATCATCGATCCGGTTTGGCAGCAACAGCGGCAAGCGGTGGTGGGTTCGACAGTTCAAATTTATGAACGCCCTTTCACGATTGTCGGGGTCTACGAACCACCGGGGGGGGCCCGCATTAAAGTCCCTCTGGCCACGATGCAGGATCAGGAAGGCGCTGATGGCCGGGTCTCAGCCATTCTGGTTGCCTGCGTGGATCCCGCCAGGCAGGAAGAAGTCGCCGGACGCATCAGGGAACGTTTCCCGGACGATCAGATTATCTTTACGCGCGACTTGCCCGAGATTTACGCTTCGGGAGTCCCGGCGCTAAATGTCTTCATAAAGATTGTGGTGGCGATTGCCTCTGCTATTAGTATGCTGGTCATTCTTTTGGGAATGTATACAACAGTCAGTGAACGCACGCGCCAGATTGGCATCCTTAAAGCTTTGGGAATGTCCAAGACCAGGATTGCCTGGGTTATCGAACAGGAAGCGCTTTTGGTCAGCTTGTTCGGCGTTATCGTCGGTATAGGGCTTACCCTGGCAGCGCGCTTTACCGTGATGCGCGTGACCAGCCTGGTAGTAGAGATCGAAGCGCGGTGGATCGTGATCGCGTTCCTGGTGGGAATTGTCGGTGGCACCATCGGGGCGCTCTACCCAGCTCTGCGTGCTGCACGCCAGGATGCGGTTGACGCCTTGAGCTACGAGTAGCACTCAACCGGTTTGAAGATTCATAATCAACCATACCGCTTGACCCTGCACGTTTAGAAAGGGCACTTGTGCCCTTGCTAATACGAGAATCATACGCTCCATGTTCTGGTTAAGTGTTATAAGCCAACCAACCCATGAACAAAAAGCCCGTGCCAATTGCGATCCCGATAGCAGGCACTCTAAACCAAAAGCGAAGCGCCAGTAATAAATAGATGATGCCGACTAACACCGGTATCAGCAGTGCCGCCCTCGGCAAAGACAGTGTCCGGGCAAAGACACCCGCACCGATACAAACTGAACCGAAGATTACGACGCCGAGACCGTGACTAATATTAAAGCCCAGCCACGCGTCCCACATATTCGTCCGACCACGAGCAAGACGCACGCCTGTCGAGGCCATTTGATCGATCAAAGCAGGATCGAGTGGAACCAAATGCCTGGGCCGGTAAATATCGCTGATCGTGTAAACCACATGGAGCAGTCCAAGGATCAAGAAGACCATACCACCAGCAATTAGTAGGTATTGTGACATCGATCGTTTAGACGCCTAACGCCCACACAATCCGAGTCGGCTGCAACAGGTATTTAGGCCGGCGTTGGGCCATCAGAGGAGATCCTTATGCCAAAGCAGCTGAATCTCATCCGGAAGCTCGGGATATGCGAAGCGATGAACTGCCGCCAGAACACACCCTTGTCGAGCATAAAACCTGCACGCCGGAACATTGATGTTCTGGGTTTCGATCTTTAGGTGCCGGCAGCCTCTCGCTTGGGCCCGCGCCTCCGCAGCCTGGAAAAGTGCGGAACCAACCCCCTGTCCGCGAACCTCCGGGGATACGCGGATGTCCCAAAGGACGGCTGAACCGTCATGGCCCCCGAGCTGGTCAAGCCCGGCATTGAAAGCCACTACCGCCCCGCCAATACGCCGGCCTTCGATCAGCGCTGCAAACAACCCCCAGTTAGAAACGTCGAAACGCGTCGCCCACCCGGCAGGATTCTCCCCGTTGATAGCATCGTAATCCTTTACATAAGGAACATCGACGCGGCGCTCTGTCAGCATGAACTCACCGGAACCGTTGCCTAAATCCGCGACGTCGAAAATGAGTGTGACCTCGAACGCGGTGGGTATGCGGGCGTATTCCTCAAGGGCCGTTATCGGCTCCTCAACAACTTCAACTCTCATTGAGAATCTCTACACAACCAACTTGCCGGCGCTTCCGGCCATTCTTCATCCGGGCTAACCGGCTCAGCCTGCTCGATTCCCAGTCGTTCCGGTTGAACGTCGGCAACGATGAAGTTTTCCGGCGGAACAGGAACTCCCGCGAGCCGCCTCAGCATGGCGAGTTGTCCAGCATGAGTCATCGCATCTGAGAATGGTCCCTGAAGCAAACGCTCCGCAGACAAGCCTTGCAACAATGGAGTACCGGCTTCGATGTGGCGGGCAAGTTCCTCAAGCATGCCATGAAAGCGAATTATTTCCTCTTTCAACGACGGCAACGGCTCTGGTCTGTAGTTTCCGCCGATGAAGTAGGTACGGGCGTAACCAAGCACGCTGGTCATGTGGCGGACCAGTTCGGATGGAGTGCGTGTTTCGTGGCCGGCGCGGAAGTTATCAAACTCTGCCGGAGCATCACGTAATGCTTTCTGCGTCCGGTAAGCCAACGCCGCCAAGAAATGTCGAAGCAGGCTTCGTTTGTCATCCATAGACACAAGGTTTCTATTGTCCGATTGTAAGCACAACGCCAAAACGTGCCGCGCCGCTCATCATGCGCTCAGAATGATGTCCGACACACTTTAGTTTGTCGTGATCTTCCGGCAGAAGTCTATCACCTAGACGGGCGACAAACTTAAGGAACCTCTGATCAAATGTGACAACTCCTTGGAGTGCGATGACCTGTCAGCGCTTTGGCCGGTCGCGACCTGTCGCGACCACGGTGTGGTTGAGTCTGTCGAAGCACCGGCGTCAAACCGTCTCAGACCAAAGCGCTCCCAAAAAGTTGCCGCTCCGACTTGATCAGCGCTTCCTTTGGTTTGTCGGACATATTACGGCAGAAGTCTATCACCTAGACGGGCGACAAACTGAAGTGTGTCGGACATCTCGTCGCCGGCGTTTGTGTTCAAGGCTCTTCGAAAGCAGGTCGAGTCCGACGCGATCAATTCTCGCGACATCTTCAACCTCCTGCGCCGCCAGCCCGGCTTTCATAGCCTCGCCGCGCGGGTCAGCCAGGAACCTTGCGCGCACGCTTTCATCAACGTAAAGCTTCGCCAGAAAAGCCTCAAAGCATGATGCGCTCATGCCGCCATTTCCTCCCCGGATTCATCAACCATTCGCGCGCGTCCCTGGGCCAGCGCCTGCCGGGCACGGTCAAGCTGTTGTAGCAGACAGGTGATGTCGGGAAAATCGCCGTCTCGCTCGAGAATCACCGTCAGAGGGCGCGTCGCGCGCGCGGCCGTTTCCGCGAGCAACTCATAAACCGGGTCGGGAACATCGTGAAGATGATCGTCGAGCAGACGCCGACTGCCGTGAGCACCGATCCATTTCCCGCCGGCCAGGTGAATCGCCGCAATGCTATCCGCTGGGATGCGTGCAATGAAATCTACCGGATCGAAGCCGAAGTTGAGCGCGTTTGCGTAAAGATTGTGCAGGTCCAGGAGAAGATCGCAGTTTGAGCCACGTACGATTTCGGAGACCCATGTCGCTTCGTCGCGGTCGCTCCCCGGCGGATCAATCAACGTGGCGACGTTCTCAACTTGCGGCGCGACGCCGACGATCGTTCTCGCGCGAGCGAGGTTTGCTAACGCTCCGTCTATGGTTGCCGCAGTGCGGGGCGGCGCAGCGAGATGTCCGATTTCCACGCCGCCGCCGCGCACAAACGCGAGATGTTCTGACCACGAAACCGGCGTTATCTCCCCAAAGAGTCGGGCCATCTGATCGAGCCGCTTCGACTCGACGGGTACAGCTGATGCCAGGCCGAGTGAAACGCCGTGCAAAGTGATTGGCGTTTGAGCCGCCAGCGTTCGCAAGGCCCGGCGCTCACGCCGCGGAGCTTGAAAGAAGTCATCCGCGATCACTTCGACAATATCAATCCTGTTCAGATTCGACAGAATCCCAGCCGCAAGTTTGGGCCGCCAGCCCAGGCCGACACGATCCGTAATTGTCGTCATCTCGCTCATCCCCCACAGCCGCCGCAGCCACCGCCGCACCCGCCGCCGCCGCACGAACTCCCACAGGAGCTGCCGCATGATGAACCACACGATGAGCTGGTGCTCGAACTATGCGCGCGTGGAAAGAGTGTTTTCGTGTAAGCGAAACCATCGCCTGCCAGCGCCCCCACGCCAAAGGCTGCAGCCAGCATCATTGGCTCGATCGTCGCGCCGCCTGGACGGATGAAGCTGGCCCGGTCCTTCAAGCCGGAGTAAAGCGACTGAACATCCACAAGCATGGCCTTCCCTCGGTCTGTCAGCCGGGGCACCGACACTTTGTAAGCAAGGGCGATCGCGATGACCATCAGGATGAACAGGAAAGAGATGTTTGTTCGTCCACGTTCGAGGGCGACCAGAATCTTGTATCCTCCCACCCCGCCAAGGACGAAGAAGGCCACCATAAAACGCGTCAAACGCGCGTTTAGCACCGCCTGGTCAGGAAGCAGGCCATTTCGTTTCAGTGTTTCTTCATACGGCGCACAGGCTGACTTCAACTTCGAATCATTAAGAATCGAAGTCGCCTCACCAGG
>JBDUCF010000098.1:0-8594 GCA_040003545.1 Pyrinomonadaceae bacterium
CGCGCCCGGGAAACATTTTCTCGATGTGCGCCAGAAACTTTGAATCAACGGCCATCATGTCTTCGATATGACCATGCTGGGGACAATCCTTAGTCATCCAAATCTCGCCATCGCGCTCGATAATCTGGGCCTTGATTTCGCCGACGTGCTCGTCGATGAGCATGCTGACTTCCTTCCTGCCAGAGACGATGTCCTCGCGCGCCTGAATCACGCACTGCGGGCAAAGCGAATCTGTGGTGCGCGGGAAACCCAGCGTGGGTTTCGTTTTTTGCCACGATTTCAGCAACGGCTTGTCCGACCACTTGGGCGTGAACGAGGGGTTCGGCTTGTATTTATTCACCGTCTGAATGGTGTTGAAGATTCCGCCGGCCACCAACGCGATGCCTTTTTCGAAATGTTTTACTGGTCGCATCCTGTTCTTCTTTCTTTCGGCTAATGGATAATTAGGATTAATTTTTTGCTGCAAACAACAAGCAAAGTTCCACTCCCCCGGTGCCCTGCTGAAATGTTCAAAGCGAACTTCGCACGACCCTGCGAGTAGAATCTGGCGCCATTCCAAGGGCAATGATCGTGCCGCCTTGGTGATAGCAGCCTAACTAAAAGCACCATTGAACTTAAGGTCAAACTTCAATAGGAGGCGTTCACCTGGCGGAGGGGCTCATGCGTGTCACATGGTAACACAACGCTGCAATAGCCGGTGCGCGCGCCATTGTGACATTACACTTTAGTATTGTGAAGCCAACAGGTTTTAACTCCCCAAGCAGAACACTCAAGGGGCGTCAAGGAACTATTTCGGGGGTGCAAAATATCCGATGCGACTGGATGTATTCAGGCTCTTGTCTGTTGTTTCGACACGAACGCGGCGAAAACGTCCGTCGCGCGTTTTATCGGACGGCGAGTAATAGAGCGTGTACTGGTGTCGCAGCTCATCCGCGACTTCCGCATAAGTTGAATCGAGGTCGGCAAAGCTCCTGGGCTTGTAGAGCCTTCCCCCAGTGGCGGTAGCCAGTTGAGCCAGCCTGGCTTCACTTTCATCCAGCACGCGCAGTCCCTCGCGAAGATCGTCAACGCGAAGTGAGTTGAAATTGCGCACAGCCTTCGTCCCCGCAAGCAGGTTGTTAAGCTCGGCTTGTTTGCTTTGTCGCTCAATCTCAGTGTTACTGACAATGTAGACGATTGCCTGGGCCTCAAGCAGAGCGCTCAAGGCCATCGGTAGAGTCGCATAGCCACGCTCGCTATCGATGCCGTCAGTGAGCACGATAACCGCGTGCCGCACGCGGCCGACTTTTAGTTGGTCCTTTGCGGCGAGCAAGAGCGCGTCGTTGAAGCGCGTGAACATGCCGGGGGTGACCCGGTCGAGTGATCGGCGCAATTGCAGCCGGCTCCGAGTCCAATCCTGGAGCAACTCGATTCGGTCATCGAACTTGATAAGGCTTATACGATCATCCGGGGATAGCTTCTGGGCAAATCCTAAAGCCGCGTGACGAAAGTCGTCGAGGTTGCCGGCCACGCTTGAAGAGGAATCCACCATCAAGACAACGTCCACCGGCGTTTCGCGCAATGCCAGATCGCTCAAACGCTGCTCGCTTCCGTCCTCGAAAATACGAAAATCATTCCGGGTCAGCGTGCTCACGAGTTTCCCATAACGGTCGCGCACGGTAACCGGCAGCAGCACTTCAGTTGTGCGAAATGAAATTACATCACCCTCTTCAACGTCTTGTGCTTCCTGAGTGGCTGGTGAGGGCTTCTGGCTGGTATTACTTTGGGCGAACACTTTACTTCTGCCGGCAACCGAAAAGGCGATAAGCGAAAAAGCAGCCGCCAGGCACAGAGCGGCCGTAGTAAGACGATCGGCAATTCTTTCGCCTCTCTTCATCTTACTTCTCCGGGTTGTTTGCTGCGGGAGATCTGGCGGGTATCGGATCGTCGCCCATCGCCGCCTTCATGGCAGCTATCACGGGCGCAGACACGCGGTGCTTGTGCAATTCGGTGATTTGCGTGGATGACAGATTGAAATCCGCGGGTGAATGTTCGATGCGGCGGATGATGGTTCCCTCGCTGAATCCGGCGTCGACCATTTCGATGATGGCTTCGTTGTTAAGCGTGGGGGTCCTTTCCAGTTTAGGAATTGCCCCAGCCTCAGTTGGGGGGCGCAGGATATGGACGGTAGCGCTGCCGGTGGTTACGCTATTCCCTTCGTTCGCGCCGCTCTCGCCGCGGCCGCCTCTTTGGCTCTTCGAACCGCCACTGGAGCCAAAAATGTCGGTGCCCTCGTCGCGCTGCGATTTTGCCTTCGCAGCAGAACCGCCACCTTCAGTTCTTGAATTCTCAAAACCATAATCGTCGCTCATGAATTCCGAGTCATCCTGTCCGATCATCGTCAGGATGATCCTCTCGCTGACGCCGCTGCGTTTCAGGTCAATCAAACGATCCGGCGCGAGATCAAACCTCCCGGGGCGTGAACGAATGATGGCAACGACAGTCTTTTCTTTGAAGCCGGCGCGAACAAGTTTTACCACTGAAGCGTTGGTAAGCGGCTCTTCGGTATTCTGCTGCGCCCTGGCTGGCTGCACGAAGAGCCCTAAGGCAAGGCAGGCAAAGAAAGCGACACTTGCCAAAAGACGGCTTCGTGATCGTAAGGAATTTCCCGCACTCAACAAACGCGCTGAATCGCAGTTCAAGTTAATCATTCAGTTCGTTCCTATTTGCGGATCCGGGCGGCGAACAGTTTCGGCTATTTCATTTTTCCGGTACCGCGCGCTGATTCTCCTGACGTAGTTTCGTGTCTCTCGATAGGGCGGCACCTTCTGACCAAACTTCGCGACGGCGCCTTCTCCGGCGTTATAACTGGCGAGCACGAGATCCACTCTTCCGTTGTGACTCTGCAAGAGCTGTTTCAGATAACGGACCCCGCCGCTAATGTTCTCTGCCGGACTGAATGGATGACGCACACCAAAGCGCGCACTTGTTCCTGGCATCAATTGCATCAATCCGCGGGCGCCCTTCGGCGACACTACATGTGGATTAAAGTGGGATTCTTCTTCCATCACCAGAAAAACCAGGTAAGGATCGACTCCATAGTGCGCGCCGTTCTGTTTGATAAGTCCGTCGAGGTTGGAATTACCCGTGCTCCAGCCCGGGGTCGCTCTAGCTTTCGTGCCGATTTCACTGGCGATTTCTTCACGCTCAACGCGGTCAACCCGCTCACGTTCAATGAATATAGAAAAACTACCTCGTCTCAACCAAACGCCGGCGCCTGATTCAGTAGCTTCGTCCGCTTCGACGCGGGCGCCGCCTTTCAGATGAATCCAGGTACGGGTAATTCTTGAAGGTGAATTCATTGAGGGAGTGCCGGGGGCTTTAGCGACGAGCCCGTCCGTCGCAACCGGATTCGCGACCCTGTCTCGATCGATGCTGCGAACTCTTGTGCGTTCGACCAGGTAGGTAACGCCGTCCTTTCGGTACCAGACACCTTGCGAGTCTTCCCAGGCATCATCGACGGGAATCGTAGTGCCATCGTTCAATCTAAGTCGCGGCTTCGCATTCACCGGTGCTAATTCAGATTCATCACCCGGTATACCGGACGGCTTCTTTTTTTCCGCTGCATGCGACCGCCTAATTCGGGAACCGGAACGCTTTCGCGGGCGCGCGCTGGCGCCCCCGACTGTTAGCGACAAAATAGCGCAGGTAATTAGGGCTAACAGCAAATGCCGAAGGCAAACAAACGTGTTCCAGTTTCCTGATTTCATGTCGAACCTTTCAGCCCGTAGCGCGACTCATAATTGAAGAGGGTCAGTCGCGGCTGGCGCGAATTCATTTCGGCGTTCCGTCGCTGAAAACCTGTGCGACGCGCCAAAATAATTATCCCACGCAATGTCGATCAGTTGAGGAGTCAGTCGGAAGGGCTGGCCTTCGAAGAGGCAGATATCGATGACGCGGTCCAGTAAATCGCGCGGCTCGCACCCCTTCATCTGCTTTTGCTCGACTACGTACTTATGAAGGACGTGATTGAGGCAGGCTTCATCGTAATCTACACCCCGCGCGCCGGCAGCTCGCTTAAAAATTTGGGCGTAAGCCGCAGGCGTAGGTGGTTCAACGCGGGCGCGATATCCCATGCGACGCAGGAAAGCCTGGTCCGCCAAATCGTTCTCGTCGAGATTTGTAGAAAAGACCACCAACTGCTCGAATGGAACTTCGATCTTCTTACCCGTGTGCAGTGACAGGTAATCAACCCGCCGCTCCAGCGGAACAATCCAGCGATTAAGCAAATGCTGCGGCGCCACGCGCTGGCGGCCAAAGTCATCGATGACCAGAGTGCCACCGTTCGATTTCATCTGAAACGGCGCTTCATAAAAGCGCGCGCTCTCGCTCCATATCAGGTCCGTATTCTCCAGGGTCAGTTCACCACCGACAATAACCATCGGACGCTCGATCAGGACCCAACGGCGGTCATAGTCGCTCGGTGTAACATCCTGCGACGCGATGCGATGGCAGTGCGCGTCGAAAACGCGAATGATCTGACCGTCAATTTCTACGGCATAGGGAATCCAAATCGCACCGGGTAGGGCCCCATTGATGCGTTCGGCAACAGCGGTCTTGCCGGTCCCGGGAAGGCCGGTCAGAAATAATGACCTGCGGGAATTGATGACGCAACCGAGTGTTTGCAAAAGCGAGTCAGGCAGCACCAAATCGCTAAAACCCCGGCGAATAGTCTCGAGCGATGCGGGCTCTGATGGTATCGCTTGCAGTCGCATCATATGCGTGTAATCACTCAGTGAAACCGGGGCCGCGCCTGTGTAGCCGCAGATGGAAACCAACCTGGCCACACGATCCCAGCCGTGGTCCAACATCGAGTAACGCGTCGATCCCATGGCGGTTTGAACTCGGACTTCGATCAGTTTTTCGCGATACAAGCCCTGCAGCAATTCTTCGGTTAACGTCCGAGGTAATAGCAGTCGTTGGGCAACTGATTCGGTCGTGGGCTCGGCCAGCATGGCGACATGCTTAAGGGCTAGATCGGCGAGAAAGGTTCCCGCTATACCGGTATCGGCCAGTTCTTCCGGCACCGGCGGTCCCATCATTTCCACTTCGGCCCTGGTCAAAATCATTGTCTGCGTCATAGCGGGTCCTTCTTGAAGGGAGACAAACAAGAATGTCTGTCCTACTGAACTATCGAGCGGATGAGCTGGCTGCGACGCTCATTTCGTTGGCGAGATTTGCCAGTTGTTGGCGAGCCACCTGGGCATCGGCAGTCCTTCCTACTCGTTGATAGAGATCAGCCAGACGGCGCAGGACCATTGAAGACTTTGGCTGCAGATGGAGGGCAGCTTCGTAATGCTTGATCGCGTCTTCATCCCGGCCGGCGCGTTCCAGCATCGTGGCTACATTCAAGCGTCCAGCCAGCTCGCCGCCCGCGCGCGCGAAATTCTTGTAGGCATCGTCGTATTTTCCGAGGCGACTTTGCGCCAGCGCCAGGTTGTTAAGAATCCGCTGGTCGCCGGGAGCGAGCCTGGCGGCCCGCTTCAAGCGATCGACTGCAGCGCGGTAGTTGCCGTTTTGGTAAAGCGAAAAGCCAAGGTTGTTCAGGGTCTGGGCGTCTTCTTCTATGCTGACCGCTTTCTCGTAAGACTCTTTCGCACGCTCGCCCATGCCCTTGCGATCGTAAGCGATGCCCAACAGGTTGTTAGCTTCTCCCAAACGGGGATCAAGGGACACGGCTAGTGATAACTCCGCGATCGCTTCATTCACTCGGCCGGTCAAGAGTAATGCGCGGCCGGTGGCTAAATGCTCGCGGGCCGTGCCGGAAACTTTTGACGCTTCTTTCTCCGGCGAGCGGCTGTCGGAAACACGCGTTACCGGCGCACTTTCAAATCTTGCGGCGTCCTTCTCAGTCATGCGTTGTGGCTTTCCATCATCCTTACCGTGTCCGAAGAGATGGCCAATGGCGCGAAACGGCGCGCTGAAGATCCGCGCGACACGGTTGCCCTTGTGCTTCTCTGGCTGGCTCGGACCGGTTTCAGAACCGCCATCCTCTAGTATGTTCGCGTCTGTGTCGCCGTCGCGCACAATTGTTTCAGCGGTCCACAAGGCGGAGATCCCTATGGTCAAAATCAGGGCGACGACGACAGCGATGATGGTGCGTTTTCGCATCTGGTACTCCTTTTCAAGACGGGCAGAGACTTTACCGGTGTTTCGGCTACGCGCCGGCAGGGCGCGCAGCTGGGTTACAGCTTCTTGACGACATCGATCAGAGTGAGCGCGGCGGGGCCAAGTATTGCTATGAAGAGCGTCGGGAAGAGGAAGCAGGCCAGCGGAAACAGTAGCTTGACCGCGGCCTTTTGCGCTGCTTGCTCAGCGCGCTGGCGGCGCTTGGTTCGCAGCGAATCCGAGAACGCACGGACCGCTCGCGCGATCGAAGTGCCAAAGCGATCCGCCTGAATCAACATCGCCACAAGGCTGCGCAGATCGTCGACGCCGGTGCGGTCCGCCAGGTTGCGCAACGCTTCCTCGCGCTCCCGACCCACGCGAATTTCCAGATTGGCAAGCTCGAATTCTTCGCTGATGTCGCGGTGTACCTGTTTCAATTCCTCGCTGACGCGCATCATCGCCGCATTCAAACCGAGGCCGGCTTCGATCGAAATGACCATTAGATCGAGCGCATCCGCCAACCCCCAGCGCACGCGTAATTGCCTTGAGCGAATCATTCGGCCCAGCACGTAGCGCGGCAGGAAGAAGCCGGTTATGAAGGCAAGGAGGATCCATAGCACGGCGCTCGTCAACGGATATGCCAGCACCGCGCAGCCAAACGCAACCGCTCCCGGGAAGCCCATCATCACTGCAAGCTGAATCGCGCGATAGATGGCGGTAGCATCGGGCCCGCGAAATCCAGCCTGCATCAACTGTTTTTGCAGCTTGCGTGCCTCTGCCGCCGATGCGGGCAACAAACGATTAAGGGGGGCAGCCATCCGCTCGGCAAATTCTGCTACCGGCCGTTCTTCGACCAAGGAGACTGAGGGAACGTTAACGCTCGCGCTTCCTTCCCCCAGCCGGCGCAACCGGTCAGTCGCTGCGCTCTGCGGCCGGTAGACCAGCCAGTACAGCCCCATTACCCCGAGGGAGATACAAACGAAAGTGCAAATGGTGATGATTAGAAGCATGGGATTTTAGCCAGTGGTCAGTTGTGCGTGGTTCGTTGTCAAAGGCCGCCTGTCATTGGTGAACAAATGACGACGGACAACTGCCAACACTCGGGATCAAATTTTTATGTTTAGAATCTTCCTCACGATCAGCATTCCTGTGACCTGCATAAACATAGCGACTGCGATCAAGACGTGACCACGCGGGTCTTTCCACAGAATGCTCATGTATTCAGGGTTCATCGCGGTGACGCCAATAGCGACAAAAATCGGCAGCCCGCAAAGTATCCAGGCTGACATGCGCGAGCTGGTTGTCAGAGTCTTTAAGTCGCCCATGATGCGAAAGCGCTCGCGAATTGTGTGGGCGACCTTTTCCAGAATTTCAGCAAGATTGCCGCCTGTCTCGCGTTGAATAAGCACGGCCGTCACGCACATGCGCAAATCGAGCAATGGCATCCGCTGAATCAAATTCTCAAGAGCGAGTTTTAGAGACAGTCCCAGGTTCTGCTCTTCGTACGTCTTGCGAAATTCGGTGGCAATCGGCTCCGGCATTTCGGTAGAAACCATGTGCAGCGCTTCCGAGAAGGCATGGCCGGCGGACAGTGCGCGACTTATCAAGTCCAGGGCATCGGGCAGATTCTCGAGAAACCGATCGAACCGTTTCTTGCGTTTCCACCAGACATGAATGAACGGCGCGCTGGCAGCAAGCAGCCCGCATAACGCGATTAAGGGCGCCGATACAAGAACGATGGAAGCGGCGAGTGCTGCCAGAATTCCGGCCATTGCGGAAAACATCAGCAATCGGGTCACTGTCAGGTGAAGATCCGCCTGGTCCAGCATAGTTTTCAGCCGCGTTGCCACCTGGAGCTGGATAAAAAGACGGTTAAGTAACGGAATCTCGCTCATCAACTCGCTTCGCGCGAGAACGACTTCCGGATCTTCGGTGTGCGACGAATGCAGCAGTGCTTCTGACAGGCGCTGCCGGAGGCGGACGCGCTTCGCATCGGAGCCCTGCGTCGCAATCAGGTAAGCGCCGAAGACCAGAAACAGACCGAACAGGAAAACAAGAAATGAAATAAACATGGTTTCTCAAATGACACGGGCTTTGGCCCGTGAGTTCCTAACAGACCGTGCTACATGTCTTCGAAAAAGACGCGCGGCAGTTGCATACCGCAGGCCTTAAGTTTTTCGGCAAAGCGCGGCCGTATGCCGGTGGCGCGGAAGCGCCCGATAACTGTGCCTTCCCGGTCTACGCCGGTGCGTTCGAATTGGAAGATCTCCTGCATCGTGATTGTTTCGCCTTCCATGCCGGTAATTTCCGAAATCGAAGTGATGCGCCGCGAGCCATCCGACAACCTGGCAATCTGAAGCACAATGTCGATAGCGGCTGCGACCTGTTGTCGCATCGCGCGTTCACCGAGACGCATGCCGGTCATTTGAATCATCGTCTCCAGCCGT
>JBDUCF010000450.1:0-2565 GCA_040003545.1 Pyrinomonadaceae bacterium
TGGGAAGGAGTGACGGTTTCTGGTCGCCTAAGAACCCTCCCCTCGTTCCCCTCCCAAGGGGAGGGGATGACACGAAACCGTTCGATCTTATTATCTCCCTCTCCCAACGGTACTGAGTACTGAGTGATGAGGATCGCTACTTCACTTCGCTGATCAGCACCGCATCGCGGGTGTGGCTGCCGCGGGCGAGTGCGAGTTGGTGGCCATCGCGAGAGTAGGCAAAGTTATGAATCCGATCAGATTTGAAATCGGTGATTTGCTTTGCTGGACCACCGTCGAGTGGCTGACTCCAGAGGTTCGAGACGCCGCCGAGCGTGTTGATGTAGACAATCGCGCGTCCATCGGCTGACCAGTGAAACCCACGGTAGAACAGCGCTTCATAGAGACTGGATTGACTGGTCACCGGCAAGTCAAGCATCCGAACCGGCGCCCCGCTGTTAAATTCGATTATGGCAATGCGCGGGCGTTGTGTTTGTTCGTCATTGAAAAAATAAGCAAGCAACTTTCCGTCTGGCGAAAGCTGAGGATACACAAGGTTTCCTTTAGCAATTATTTCCGTGTCAGTACCGTCAGCGAGCGAGAGTTTTCGAATCCCACCAGTAAAGGGACTATAAAGCAGCCACTTGTTGTCCGGCGAAATAGAATGCGTTGCGACTCCGCCAACTCCCCGGGTCAACTGTTGCGGCTCACCACCATCGATGCTCATGCGAAAAGCCTGAGGCTCTCTGTTGCGATTAGAATTGAAAACGATGAAGCGGCCATCAGGTGAGACTTCGGGTGCGTAATCATCGGCGGCCTCGTCCGTCAGCTCCCTGGGATTGCTTCCGTCAGCGCCCACAATCCGGATGCTCCCTTTGACGTTTTGATTTGAGTCAAACACCACTCTTCCGTCCGCAGTCCAGGCCAGGTTGAAGTAACCTTCCTGCACATTCTTTCTTGCCGTGACCGCGGTCGCGCGGCTTGCCTCACCGTCGGGAGCTATCCAAATATTCGATCCGGGATCGCCCTGAATTGAAACCAGCCCACTCGCATCGGCGGTAAGGGCCAAACTATAAAAGCCATATGAGGAAAGATCATTGGTGATGCGCCGCACTTCACCCTGCGGGTAAGGCTGTTGCCAGATTTGCAGGGCGCCAAGAGCCTGCTCGCGCGCAGTAAAAACGAGCCCACGGCCATCGCTGAACCAGTTCACACGCCCCACATAAACCCAGTGCCGTGAGGTGAGTGTTTTTAGTTTGCCATCCGCGATTGAGATGATTGCGGGCCTCATTCCCTCGCTGCCATAACCAATTGCCAGCATAGTGCCGTCAGGCGACCAGGCCGGACCGGCGCCACTCAACCAGGCGGGCTCCTCGATCTTAATCAAAGGCCGTTCGTTCGAGCCATCGGCGTTTGCCAGCAACAATTCATCTTCGGTGCTGGACAAATGAAAACGTCCAAAAGCGATCTGCTTGCCATCGGGCGAGAGCGAGATCGGCTGCGATACATCTGTCAAAATTCTTTTCGAAGTGCCGCCCAGCACCGGCACCTGGTAAAGCGCGCCACGCGGGTTTTGCTCGTCCACGCGCGTGTAATACACGTAGTTGCCATCAGGCGAAAAAGTGCACGCGTTTATTACCAGGGCGGCGGACGCAGGCACAATCGGCACGCGGCTACCGGTCGCGAGATGTTTTGTCCAAAGACTGCGCCGGCCGCTTTCATCGAGCGAGTAGGCGATGTATTTCCCATCGGGCGAGACGGTAACGCTCTCAACGTCGCCTTCGGTCGTAAGGCGAGTCACCATCACATTCTGAAAGCGCACTGCACCCCGGCCCTGAATTGCGTAGCGATAAACTGCATAGGCGACACCGCTACCGGCAATAAGGAACAAGGCGAGCAATGCGGCGGTCTTATGACGTTTAATTTCATTGACGACGTACTCGGCGCTCGATCCATGCGTCGAGACAGACTCAGGCGGCGCACTGGTCGTTGCGCTTTGGTGGATTGACGTCCGGGCCGTTTCGCCGCTTTCGCTTTTGGCAGGTGGCGGCACGGTGGTATCGATATCGGCGGTACCCACTATCTCTCGCCGAACTTCCTTTAGCTCAATAGCGACGTCTTTGATCGTCTGGTAACGCTCGTCCGGGTCTTTCGCTAAACAGCGGCGCACAATTCTTTGCAGGTCGGCGGGCGCCGTGAGGTTGTAATTGCTGAGGGGCGCGGCGGGCTCACGAATGATCTTGTTCAGCGTGTCAATGGTGTCGGCGCCGGCGAATGCTCTGTGTCTGGTGATGGCTTCATACAGGATGCAGCCAAACGAAAAGATGTCTGAACGATGATCGATCTCTCTGGTTTTGCCCTGCGCTTGTTCGGGAGACATGTAGCCGGCGGTGCCCAGAATCATTCCGGGCTTCGAATGCTGCGGCAGGATCGCAGTCGCGACGCTGTCTGTTCCTGAGCCGGAGGGCGCCGACGATTGCTGTGGCTCGACTAACTTTGCCAAACCGAAATCCAGAATCTTGGCGTAGCCATCGTGCGTGATCATGATGTTGTCGGGCTTCAAATCCCGATGCACAATCCCAGCCG
>JBDUCF010000099.1:0-8572 GCA_040003545.1 Pyrinomonadaceae bacterium
GCCGAAGCATTCCTAATTGAGAATTACTTTGCGTTTTCCGATAGGCAAACTCTTTGAGCCCCGCAGCCCAAAGATAACGTAGGAGAGTGTGCGGAAAGGACCGCCTTTATGGCTCTGGCTGTGTTGGTAGCGCTGCGGGCGGTGGTGGTTGGGTCGGTTTCGGCAGCGGCGGCGATGTCTGGGGAGAAGGTTTGCCTCCCGGCGTGGGGGCCGGCACATTTGCGTTGAGGGGCTTTGGCGACGGCAACTCGCGCGCACTGTTGCTGTTCTCGTTGGTGTTGCTGTTTTCAGAACCTACACCCGGCGTTGGCAGGGAAGACTCGGGAGTTGCGGTTGCGCTGGGGACGGCAGCCGGCGCATTGGCCCTGATTCCCTGCTCAGCCTGGCCCGTAGCCGGTTGCGACGGTTGGACCGGTTGACTGTTGGGATCCGCGCTGAGTGGCGAGTCGTTCGGATTCGTTTGGCCCGAGTTTCGAGTAAAAACAAAAACTCCCGTGAACACCAGAATCAAAGCAGCTAGCGCGGGAATCGCTATGCGCCATGGATTGACATCGGATAAAGACCTGGTCCCAACCGGCGGCATGGCCCTGGTAGCTGCTGCCGAAGCGGCGCCGGGCCGCTGGCTGACTACCGTGATTTCATCGTAGTCAGTCGTCGCCGTATCAATCGGCGATTGGTTTGATGCCGTGGGCACAACAATGCGGTCGGTGTTGCGCGATTCCGATTGACCAGCCTCTGTCCGCATCACAGGATCCGCTGCCGCGTCCTTCAGTGCTGCCACCAATTCACCTGCACTCTGATAACGATCTTCAGGTCGCTTGGCCAGGGCTTTTGCGACCACGCGCCCAACACTTGCAGGCAAGTCGTCGCGTTCTTCGAGCACGGAAGGAGGCGCCTCCTGCAGGTGTTTCATCATGATCGCCGTCGGTGATTCGCCCGTGAACGGGACATGTCCGATCAGCATCTCGTAAAGGATCACGCCCATTGAATAAATATCTGAGCGCGAATCCAACTCAGAAGACTGGGAACATTGCTCCGGCGACATGTACTGGGGCGTGCCAACAATGAGATTCGGTGCCGTAATGCCGGGATCATAACTTCCCACTCGTTCCTGAATCTTCGCGATTCCGAAATCCAGCACCTTGGCCCAATCGGCGCCGTTCGAGTCCACCAGCATGATGTTATCGCTTTTGAGATCGCGGTGAATCACACCTTCAGCGTGGGCGGCCTCAAGCGCGCTTCCGACCTGCCTGATAATCTCTACGACCCGCGTCAGGGGCATTGGTCCGCCACTTCTGATCTCGTTCTTTAAGGTTCTCCCGCTCAGGTATTCCATCACCAGAAAAACGACGCCGTTCTCAGATTCGCCGAAATCCGTGACGCTTAGTGCATGCGGATGAGCGATCCTTGAGGCGGCCTTGGCCTCACGAGAAAAACGGGCAACGATCGTGTCGTCTGCGGCCAGCGAAGGGCGCAACACTTTAATTGCGACCGTCTTGTCCATTAGAACGTGAGTGCCGCGATAAACGGCGCCCATGCCGCCTTCACTGATGAGTTCTTCTACGCGGTATTTATCGGCGAGTACCTGGCCTATCAAATCATCACCGGTTTGTTTCAACACGGCGCCATCCGCTGGACACAATGTGGTCGCGTCAGCATATTCCTGGCCGCACTTCGGACATGATTTCATTAGGTAGTCCCGCCTCGTCGGATCAAACAATTGGAGGAGATGATAGGCAGACTATCACACGGCTTGTACACAGGCAACGACACTTAGAATGCAGTTTGAATCAATTTGCATGCGGCTAATCTTATTAACACCTGGGCTTCAGCCAGGTGACAGCAGGGATCTTTTGATCCCTAAATCTGCAATGGGGGAATGTTCTAAATTGATTGCGACCCAAAAAGAAGCGAGCGAAGCCATGACGGCTCGCCCGCATCCTTAACGACTCTAATGGCGAAGTCTTACTGAAGTTACCGAAGCGCTGCGAAAACCACTACCAGCGCGAACAGAACCAAAGACTCGATCAGCGCCAACCCGAGAATCATCATTGTCTGGATTCGCGCCGATGCTCCGGGATTCCGCGCGGTTCCTTCACAGGCTGCTGCGGCCACGCGCGATTGGCCGACCGCGCCACCGAAAACGGCGATGGCGAATCCGATTCCGGCTGCAATGTACTTGTAGCCGAGTGCTGAAGAGGCGGCCGCGGCCGCAGCCTCATTGGCCGGTTGGGCAAGTGCGGGGATGGCGGTCATCAACAGGCCAAGCACCGCAAAAAATAGAATTCTCAGTTTCTTCATCTCAATTCTCCTAACCTGATTCAGGTTGATGTCAGGAAGGAATCGCCGAAACAAGAAGCAAAGAGAGGTTAGTATGATTTCATCTGAATCCGGTATCCACCGCCCCTCGATCAACGGCGCTCCAGCGATGCAGACACTTAACGCTATTACCTCTCTGCCACCTCGGTCGCGGGCAACTCTCCCTTTTGAAAAATGTTATGCGCTTCAACGTGCGTGGCCATATTACCCCGTCGCTCGAAAGCGCTTTCGCTATAAAGCCAGTGATAAAAATCCACCCCAGCGCTCAAACGGAATCAGGCAGCCAGGGCTTCTGCCGCTGTTCCATGATCGTGATCGTGCTCATGCTCTTCATGCGGTGGGTGCGAAACCTCGCTGATGTACAACTGCGAAAGCAGAATGAAAACAAATGTCTGGATAAGGGCGACGAATATACCCAGCGCCGTCAGTACCATCAAGACCGGAAAAGCAAAGTAGGTCCAGGGCGGGGCCAGGCCAGAAACGGTTTCGAACACCTTTTCGTCCGCAAACATGTTACCGAAGAGACGTATGCCCAACGAGAATGGTCGAACCAGATTACTGATCAACTCAATTAGAAATATCAGCGGCGCGATCCACCAGATTGGCCCGGCGAGATGCTTCAGATGACCGAGCACGCCATTTTCCTTGATGCCGATGTAGTTGTAATAAAGAAAGGACGAGATGCCCAGTGCAAACGTAACGCTCGTCGCCGCTGTGGGCGTCATGAAGAGAGGAAACTGGCCCATCAAGTTACAAACGAGGACCAGGACTGCAAAGGTCATGATGACGGGGAAATACTGTAATCCGTGCGGGCCGATAATGTCAGCCAGCATGTTCCTGACCGCAAGCACGCTGACCTCGAGCGTCTGCTGGCGGTTGCTGGGGTCATCTTCGGAAAGCTTCCCTTTCAAAATCCAGAGGATCACAATGCTGAGGATGCAGGCAATGAAGAACATCACCGTGTACCAGGGAATCGCATTCTCCGGTGTGTAAGGCCCGCCGAAAACTGACTCGGGCGTGGTGCCAAACTTCGCGAAGAACCATTTCCATTTCGGATAGGTATATTTCATCTCGAAGTTGTAGGCCCATGGTCCCAGATAGTGGTTTACGAACTTGACGATGATAGGCACGTGCTCAGCGGCTTGCTCTGGCGCCTTCTCAACGCGTTCGGCCACCTGCTCTGCTTTTTGCAACAACCAAAACATTAATTGCTTTCCTCTCGACGGATAATGGCGAAGTAGCTTTGCCTGAAAGCTTCGACAAATAAAGCCACCACGAACGAACACATGCCCGCGATGGTCGCAGGCAACGAGATGACGTTCAATTTGTAAGCGATTGCCACCAACGTGAACACAACGAAGTAACGAAGAATGTAACCTGAAGCTTTAAGCTTCGGCCTCTGGCCCGCGGTTTCAATATTGAAAGCCGATGAAATTGAGGTACGAAGCCAATGATAATTCAGTAGCGAGAGTACTCCGCCCAGTAACAGGCCTGTCGTCGCCCGCCAGGGTAGGACTATGGCGCTGGCAAGAACCGCCAGCACTACGGCGACACACATCGAGCGAAAAATGCGCGCCTCGACACCGCCCGAGCGATCAGCGGCAGGGTCCGCGTTGAGCGGCGCTTCGCCAATATTGTTTAAGATCTGTCCCATAGCCAAAGCCCGTGATTCTACCGTAGCTAAAAGCGCCGTGTCGAGTCGCGTTACGAGAGCTTTGATGTCGTTCGCAAAAACTGGTAGAAGCCTGCCGCCGACCCCAGCACAATACCGGCCACCAGCAACCATGGCTTCGTTCCCAACCAGCGATCAAGCATCCAACCAACTACCAGAAACACGGCCACGGCAACAAACAAAGAAAATGCTGCAGCGTACGCGATGCCGCTCTTTTGATTGATAGCTTCGTCGTTATCAGCTTTAGATTCTGGCTTCACCAACTCTCCCGTCTCAGGTAATTCTTCGGCACTTCATAAAGTTGCGCGCGACGCGAGTGACGCATCGAATCGTGTATAAAGCAGACGTGCGTGCACCAGCAAGCTTTGCCGCCGTCGATCGCGTTTAGCTCGCGCTGCCTCTCCTGGGCCGCCCAAAGCGCTCCGAAATCATATTCGTAGTCCGCCAGCGTCGCGAATTTCTCCCTTAGTTCGCAGGCGCGCACAGCGCCATTGTAATCAATCACCACCGCGGTCTCGCCGGCCGTACAGGGAAACGGCCACGCGGTCGTCTTCGCAAAGTTGCTGTGTTGGGTGCGGTAGTGCGTCGTAATAGCGCCCACGTAGGCGGCGTTCTTGACCAGACGTCTGGAAGCGTCGTCATCAGCAAACATTCGATCACCATAACGCTTCGTCAGCTTCGATACCTGCGCGTACATCCGTGGCAGGACCTCCGGAGGAATCTGTTTGATCTGATCGCCAACCAGTGTTTCGCCGCGCACGATATTGAAGTACTGCCCATCAAGCTTGAAATTTTCCCACATGAACTCGGACAGCATTTCGATCTCGGTGTAATTCTCCGCGCAGACGACGGTGTTTACGTTCAGGCGAAACCGATCCCCATAAGTTTCCTTCAGCGGATAGAGTACTCGAATACAATCCAGGGCCTTTTCCCAGTTACCCGGCACCCCCCTGATCCGGTCATGAGTTTCACCATAGCCGTCAAGCGCTATGTTCAGATAGAGGTCAGTATCCGGATTATGGCCCAATGCTTGATCGACAACATCGTAAACGCGAGACTTGATTAACGCGTTGGTCGGAATAATAATTCGCCTGACGCCGTTGTTCTGAACAAAAGTGTCTATGATTTGTGACACATCGCGCCGCAAAGTCGGCTCGCCGCCCGAAAGCCACAGGTCAGTTATCCTGGGCATTGTCATTGAAATGTTTTCGATCTGCGCGAAGGTCATGTCTCCTGGCTGGTTCAGCTCTTCGTGGTAAAAGCAGGTACGACAAAACGCATTGCAGCGCGAGGTGACAAAGAGGATCACCGTGCCGAGCTGCTTGTCGCGCTTCGTAGAGCGAAGTAACTGAACCAGTTGGGTGGCTTTGTTCATAGGTAGGACAGGCATTCCTGCCTGTCATGTTTTTAAGATCCGACAGACAAGAATGTCTGTCCTACTATTCGCGCGAGATGATGACAGCTTCAGTGGGCGAATTCAATTCGTAGGTAATCCCGCGCCACCTGATGCGCCGCGAAAACGCTGCCACCAGCGCGTTGTACAGATACAAGAATGAAGTAACAGGCCACAAACAAACGTGCGCCAGCGTGCTTTCCCGTGTCCGGCCCTGGTGTTTGGCAAGCACCAGGCTAACAGCCCGCAAACGAACGAACCCCTTGGCTGCACCCAACCCAAAAATGATCAGCAGCGAGAGGAGCGGAACAATAAATGGCCCACCGAACGCCGCCTTCGTAACCACCAGAGCAATGCCGCCGAAAAACACAAGCACGAAAAGCAGGCTTCCCAACAAAACGGAGCGCCAGAAATGCGGCGCATAGACGCGCGTAATTTTCAGTTGCCGGTTCGTGAACTCCAGCAGCTCATGCAAACTACAGGAGCCGAATGAAGCGACGAGACAGGCCGGAACGAATCGAATTGGCAATTCTGCTTCCCGCAGGATATGCATCAGGGTGAAATCGTCTGACACTGTCCCTCGCCAGCGCTCGGCGACATTCAGTCTTTCAAACGTAGTGCGGCGAATTGCGGTAGAGCCGCCCCAGCAAAAGTTCTTGTCGTCGCGGCCTCCGAGCGCGGAGGCAATTGAAGCATTCCATACCGAGCGAAGGTGCGAAGCCAGGCCCCCTTTGTCTGGGACGAACCAGCGATAACCTGTCGTCGCGCCTAAGCGCTCATCCTTAAGAGGCGCGACCAACGAACGCAGCCAGTTGTCATGAGGCCTCGCGTCCGTGTCGACAAAGACAAACACCTCGCTGGTCGGATTTGCTTCACGCACCGCCGCGCGCAGGTTATGAACCTTCTGACCGCTGTCGGTTGCCTCGCCGGCGATGACGATGCGCCTCCTGATGTCTGAATTGGCGGAAACAGATTCGCAAAGCTCGTTGACGAGTTCCAGCGCCGTATCGTCTGCGTTGCCGCTGACAAAGATAACTTCGTATGAAGGATAATTCTGTTTCAGGATTGCCGCGATGTTCTCCCGCAATCCCGGCTCCAGACCTCGGCACGGCGCAATCACCGAAACCCTCGGAATGAATTCAGGCGCCGTCAGGACTAGCTGGCTGCGAACGTATTTGGCGAAGCTAATGCCGCCGCGGAGTGAAGCGACGCCGAGGAGAACGACTATTGCCGCGAAGAAGTAAAAGACAAACATAATTGCCTGGGGCGACGTTTACAAAAGAGACGTTGCCTCCAGCAACTTGTGTCCTACTGCGGGCAGCGTCGCAGGCAGTTTCGCAGTTGCTTGCGACAGGCGGTCGCGTTCTTGCTTGTGCGAAGGCACCGGCGGTAAGCGACGAAACACTTCCTTTGGCATTTGCGGTTATACGGTATCCCGACGTTATCGTTCTGAGACATCGTCCTGGTGGAAGAATTCGGACACTGTGCCCGCACGGACGAAGAGGGGATAGAGAGTTGGGCCGTCAGAGCCAGCGCGAAAATGAAGAGTAGCAAGTATCTGTGTTTGCTTGTCATGCCGTTAGTCCTTTCGAAAATTCGCCATGTGCCTATCGGAGAGCAACTGACCCGGCCACGGCAGTCAATGGCGCAATGAGTCTCTGCGCAATCTCGATAAAGGGCTGGGGGTAGACTCCAATCAAAATAACGCCGGCGAGCGACACCACCAATGCTGTTCGCAGAGCCGGTGAAAGTGAAAGCGGCTTGTCGTCAGCGATTCGATCGCCGAGATACATCACCTTGATAAAGCGGACGTAGTAGTAGAATGACACGACGATGTTGATTACCGCCCAACCGGCCAGCCAGTAATACCAGTTCTTCCCGTCGGTCTTCCCTCGCTGGAAAAGGCCGGCCAGGAGGTAGTACTTGCCGATGAATCCACCGGTGGCCGGCAAGCCACCCAACGACAGCATGAAGATGGCCATCATTAAGGCGATGCCCGGAGCCTTCTGGCCCAGCCCGGTCATGTCATCAACATTGTCGCCAATGATTCCGCGACGCCGCAAACTGATGATTACGCCGAAGGCGCCCATGTTCATCAACGTGTAGACCAGCAGATAGATCACGAGGCCGACGTAGCCGTACGTGTTTCCGGCAACTAACGCCAGAAGCAAATAGCCCGCGTTCGAGATCGAAGAATACGCGAGCAGGCGCTTTGAATTCTCCTGCGTCACCGCGCCCCAGTTGCCAACGACTATCGTAATCGCGGCCACCAATCCCAACAGGGGCGCCCAATCAATTCGCATCGGCTCAAGCGCGACCAGAAAGATGCGGGCGTACAGAGCAAAACTTGCCGCTTTTGATCCCGTCGACAAGAACGCAGTCACCGAGGTAGGCGCGCCTTCATAGGCATCGGGCGCCCACATATGAAAAGGCACGGCACTGACTTTGAAGAAGAGCCCGGCGGCAAGGGCGATCATTCCCAGCAACAGCATCGGCCTGAGGGTAGCGGTGGCGTTCGCCACTTCGCCGCCATTGGCTTTGTACGAGGCCACAATCACCCCCACGCTTTGTCCGATCTCGCCTAGATTTGTGGAGCCGGCGATGCCATAGAGTAAAGACATTCCATAGAGCAGGATGCCTGATGAAAATGCGCCCAGGAGAAAATACTTCATGGCCGCTTCGTTCGAGCGCTTCTCCCGTTTGGTGAAAGCGACCAGCACATAGAAAGTAAGCGCCATCAATTCCAGGCTGATGTAAAGCAGGATCAGGTCATATCCCGAACCGAGAAACATCATGCCGACCGTGGCGAACAAGACCAGCGCGTAGTATTCGCCATGCTGTTCGCCTTCGATGTCGAGGTAACGCGTTGAAATCGCGATCGCCAACGCGGCCGCAAGCAGAAAGATGGCTTTGAAGACGAGCGCAAAACCATCAATGCGCAACATGCCGTAGAAGCCGACCAGAGGTAACGAATTTTGATTCGAGTTCCAGAGAATGCCCAAAGAGACAGCCGCCAGCCCAATGACGACCAGAGAAAAATAAGCTGTGACCTTGCTCTTTTTGTAAGGAAGTATGACCTCCATCACCAGGGCTATGCATGCGCCGGCGGTCAGGATTAGTTCCGGAGCAATCAGCTGCATGTCGCGCAGGCTGAATTGGAGCGCCGTATTTTGCAGTAGCAAGAGCAT
>JBDUCF010000004.1:0-27721 GCA_040003545.1 Pyrinomonadaceae bacterium
GCGTCGATTGCTTTCGTCAGCCCCTCCAAAATGTGCGCCCGTGCCTGCGCTTTTCGCAGCTCGTACTCAGTGCGCCGGCGCACTACTTCGCGCCGAAACTCAATGAAGCATTCCAGCATCTGCTTCAGGTTCAGGACGCGCGGCTGGCCGTTCACGATGGCGAGATTGATCACGCCGAAAGATGACTGCATCGGCGTCAGTTTGTAGAGCTTATTGAGCACTACCTGGGGCACGGCGTCGCGCTTCAATTCCACGACAATGCGCATGCCCTCCCGGTCCGATTCGTCGCGCAGATCCGAAACGCCCTCAATCTTCTTTTCATTCATCAACTCGGCGATGCGCTCGATCAGACGGGCTTTATTGACCTGGAACGGAATCTCTGTGATTACGATGGCGTCGCGCTCAGTGGAGCCCCGCCCAATGCGATCGATGCCGGCGCGAGCGCGCATCTGCACAATGCCGCGCCCTTCCAGATACGACTTCCTGATCTCTTCGCGCCCGTAAATAAATCCCCCGGTGGGAAAGTCGGGACCGGTGACGATCTTCAGCAGCTCTTCGATGTTGATTTCGGGTTGGCGCAGGACGGCGATAGTCGCATCCACGATCTCGGTCAGATTGTGCGGCGGAATCTTGGTCGCCATGCCAACTGCAATACCGTCTGAGCCGTTGATAAGAAGATTCGGAACGCGGGCGGGCAGGACAGTAGGTTCGCTTAACGATTCGTCATAGTTGGGCTGGAAATTAACAGTTTCTTTCTCAATATCTGCCAGAATTTCGTTCGCCAGCCGGGCCATGCGCACTTCCGTGTAGCGCATCGCTGCCGCCGCGTCGCCATCGACCGAGCCGAAGTTGCCCTGACCGTCGATCAGCGGGTAGCGCATGGAAAAGTGTTGCGCCAGTCGAACGATGGTGTCGTATACCGCAGTATCGCCGTGCGGGTGATACTTACCAATCACATCTCCCACGACGCGCGCGCTTTTCTTGTAGGCTTTGTTGTAGGCGTTTCCCAGTTCATGCATTGCCCACAATACTCGCCGGTGAACCGGCTTCAACCCATCGCGAACGTCGGGGAGCGCCCGTCCAATAATCACTGACATCGCATAGTCCAGATAGGACCGGCGCATTTCGTCTTCTATAGCTATATGGTTGCGTTCAAGTGTTTCCATTAATCAAACCTTTCCAGTACAATCCGCCCGTCCTGCTGGCTGGCGCTTTCAGTCTCATTCATTGCTTGTTGGCCTGCCGCGGACCGCGAAAGCCGCTGGGAAAACTCTTTCTCAGACACGAGGAATGGAGTGCTGTTTTATAGACTTCCGGCGCTTATTCCAGCGTCGGTTTCTGACCCTTCAAGGTACAGGTTATTTTAGCTTGAAACACGGGCTTTGGCAAACTGGCAAAAGCCCGAAAAGTTCAATAAAATCAGGCTGTTCGCCGCACTTTGAAAAAGCATTACGGCGCCTGTCCCGGGGGTTGATCAGGCTACCATTTTTCTCTGGTTGAATTAGGCCTTTGGCGGTCATAAAAAGCTATGACTTATGACGGAAAATCGCGGCGCGTCCGCGAGCGCCTGCCACTAAATATCCCGGTGCGCGTCGTGTGTCGCGAGAGCCCGGAGAACGAGTGGGTGGAGATGTCGCGTCTGATTGATGTGACACCGTTTGGCGCCAGGTTTGCCATTAGCCGTCCCACGGAGCCCGGCCGCTTGTTGTACCTGACCATGCCAATGCCGCGCCAGCTGCGGGTCTTTGACCACGTGGAAGATACCTACCGAGTCTGGGCGCTGGTGCGGAACATAAGCTCTGTGCCGCCGCTTAAGGATAAATTGCTAAGGTTCGAAGTCGGTGTCGCTTTCATAGGCAAGCGGCCGCCCAGCAGCTTTGAAGCCGAGCCCTCAAAACGCTACGAGATTGCCCGCTCTGCGGCCGAAGCTACAGTGTGGAAGCTACAGGAAGACGCCGATCGGATGGTGTCTCAGCTGCCTACCAGCGATCAGCGAATCGACACGCGACATAACATTCCCATCACGGTGGTCATGGAGATCATTGATCAGAACGGCGCGATCTCGACTACAGAGAACACCGTTACCGAAAATATCAGCCGGCGCGGCGCCGCCGTAATGACCATGCTCAACATCGCCGATGGCCGCTTCGTTCGAGTGACCAGCGATCACTATGGCGTTTCAGTTCTTGCCGTTGTGCGGGGCCGGCGTCTGGGATCAGATGGCGTGCTACGCCTCCATCTCGAGTTCATCGACCGCGACTGGCCGCTGGGAAGCAGTGAATGAACATAACCAGCGATATGCTTTCCCGGCAGTCCGACACTCGGCTGTTTTGATAAAGCAAGTTCATACAAATCGTCCGGGCATTAATTCGAGGGAAATGGGAGAGGCAAGTAGTAACTTGACGGCCAGGAATAGAACTCAACCCGAGCCGCCGGTCCTGCCGCAATGGCTGTTTGACATAGTTCGTCCTGCGGTTGGCGTCCTGTGCAATTTGCTCTGGAGCATGCACTTCACCGGCACGGAAAACATTCCATCAAAAGGCGGGCTGCTGATCGCGGCTAACCATCAAACTTATATCGATCCCCTCTGGATCACGTACCCGATCAAGAGACCGTTGCGCTACCTGGCCTGGGACGCTGCTTTTAGTTGGCCGGTAATCGGACCAGCCATGGGGTTCTTCGGCGCCTGGCCGCTGCAGGTGGAGGGAACTGACCCGGCGCCCATACGTCGATCGGTGCAGTGGTTACGCGATGGGGGCGCCGTCGTGATTTTTCCTGAAGGTGGCCGCGGCCGGCCGGACGGGTCCATGATCAAGTTCAAAGCGGGCGCGGTGCGGATAGCAATTGAAGCCGGTGTGCCAATTCTGCCGGTTACGATTCGCGGGGCCCATCGGGTGTGGCCTGCGAGCGTGCGTTTCCCGCGTTTGGGCCGGGTCGACGTTGTGTTTCATCCACCGCTAACACTGGAGCAGCGACCGGAAGAAGACTTTCGCGCCTGCACCCAACGCGAAACTGCACGGCTGGAGCAGATCATTCGATCAGCGCTTTAGATGCGTTTGGAGTACCGAACTATCTACAGCCCCAACACCCGCATCATTGCCTCGTGGACCTGTCCATTACTGGCGAGAATCGGCGGAGAGTAAATGTCGAAGGGCGCGCCGTCGTAACGTGAAACCTTGCCGCCCGCTTCTTCGATCATCAGCAGCCCGGCAGCAACGTCCCAGGGCCTGAGCCCTTCTTCCCAAAAGCCGTCGAATCTCCCGCAAGCCACATAAGCCAGGTCAAGCGCTGCCGAACCGTCACGGCGCACAGACTGTGCGTGCATGATGAAGTTCGTAAAATGGCGCGCGAACTCACTACGCTCGCGCACGTCGTATGGGAAGCCCGTGCAAAGCATCGCGCGGTTTAGGTCCTGAGTTTGCGAGACGCGAATGCGCCGTCCATTTAACGCAGCTCCCTGGCCTCGTTCGACGGTGAACAACTCTTCCCGCATCGGATCGTAGATAACGCCCAACTCAATTTTGCCTTTGTTCTCTGCCGCGATCGAAACACAGAAACACGGATAGCCGTGGGCGTAGTTCGTCGTGCCGTCCAGCGGATCGATGATCCACTTCCACTCGCTTTGCTCGCCTGAGCCCCTGCTGGAATCGACGCCTTCGCTGGCGCCGGACTCCTCAGCCAGAATGGCGTGGCGCGGATAGTGCGATTTTATGCGATCGATGATCAGGCGTTCCGAAGCGACATCCGCTTCCGTCACCAGGTCAATATCGCCTTTATTGGATATCAGCACGCGCCCCAGGCGCTCGGCCAGTATTCGTCCAGCGTCCCGGGCAGTTTGAATCGCAAAGTTGAGCAAAAGTAATCTCCGTGAGCCGTGACTCTCTTCAGGCCATTTCAGTGTTTGGCCATCTCTTGCGCCGCAAGTTTCAGGACTTCGCGCAATTGTTGGTCCCAGTAAACCCAATCGTGCTTTCCGGGCAGCTGTCTGTACTCATGCGGGATCTTTCGTTCCAGAAGGATCGACGCCAGGTCGTGGTTCGTCGCAAAGAATCCGTCTTCGGTTCCGCAATCGAGATAAATATAAGGCAAAGCTCGAATCCGTTCAGAAGCAAGCTCACGAAAAATCTTATGCAGATTGTTTGAGGCGCGCGTCGCACTATTATCCGGGCCAAAAGTCTTTAGAACAGAAGAGCGCAAAAAGCCCCAGGCAAATCCCTGATTGGCGTCCGAACGTTCCGCGGGGTCAAGGGCGCCGCTGATCGAAGCTGCGAAGACGAACCTATCGGGATACTTCACGGCAAATTTCAGAGCTCCGTAGCCGCCCATCGACAGTCCCGCAATAGCACGACCCTCTCGTCCCTTAGCTGCGCGGAAGCGGCGCTCCACGTCCGGAATCAGCTCTTCCATGATGTACGTCTCATACTTGTCAGTGGCAACCGTGGCGCTGTCTGTGTACCAGCCATCGTTGCCTTCAGGGGTGACAATTATCATTTGATACTGCGCCGCGTATTCTTTCAACTTAGTTTTTGATGTCCAGTTATCGTAACGGCCGCCAAGTCCATGCAGGAGGTAAAGCACCGGATAACTTGCCTGTGTTCCCGCAGATCGCTCCTGGTAACCTGCCGGCAGAACGACGATGTAGGGCAGAGTTGCCCCCACCAGATTGCTTTTGAAGCTGATCGTCTGGACCTGAACGGTCGAGACACTTTGAGCGTGACAGCTCAAAGTCAACGCGAGGACAACGAACAGTAGAAACGAACGCGAGCCTTTCATTAATTCCTAATCATGCCAGTGCACGCTGGTCCAGTATTGCGGGTCAAAGAGCCTGCCGTCGAGAGGAACGTCGGCGCGCATTTCGGAATAGCTTTCGGTAGTTACGGTCTTGCCGTCAACCATGAAAACAACCTCCGGAGAAATCCAGCCGCCGCCAAGTTTCTGATATTTGTTGAATTGCGTCTCTGACGTTTGCGCCCCGTCCTTGCCCGCGGGTCGAATCATGCGCACGAAGTAGAGGTTCTTTTTGTCGATCCAGAATTGGGGTGAATGCAGGTCTCCCTGCTTCGCTCCTACGATGTATGCCGGGCGTCCCTGCCACGTATCTTCACGCAGAATAGAAGGATCGAATTTCAGCTTCTTCAGAGTATCCAGAAGACTCGATACCGGCAATTTGTAAATATCGAAGCCAAGTATCATCAATGGGTGTACATACGGTCTGCTGCTTTCTACCTTGCCATCCTTGAAGGAATAGATCGAGCCGTTGGTGAACAGGATGCCGTTACCATCCTTGACCGGCGCAAAGTCGATCCGCAGGCTGCCGGGTACGGAAAGTGCTTCGTACCAGGTGGAGACTTTAACCGTTCCATCCTTTTCATACTCGGTGGTCTTTTGCACGAAGGTCGCGGTCTTGTACCAGGACTTGCCATACTTCTTCTGCATGGCGGCGATCAGGTCTTCAGTAGTTGTGATCTTCTTCGCGTGCGCGGCGGGAGCGGCAAACAACATCAAGCATAGAATTAGAAGGGCATAACGCATGTTTTGTTTCTCCTCATGGAAATCATGTTCGACAAACTTCCGTTTGGCGTAAATCATTCGCCAGGCAGCATAGGAATCTGCACGCCCTTCTTGCGCGCAGTTTCTTCCGCTGCTTCATAACCAGCATCCACGTGCCGGGCGACGCCAAGGCCGGGATCGTTGGTCAACACCCGGTTCAAACGTTTTGCCGCTTCGTCCGTGCCGTCCGCCACGGAAACCTGTCCGGCGTGCAGCGAATAACCAATGCCGACTCCTCCGCCGTGATGAAACGACACCCAGCTTGCGCCGCTGGCCGTATTCAAGAGCGCGTTCAGAATGGGCCAGTCCGCCACTGCGTCCGAGCCGTCCTTCATTCCCTCTGTTTCACGAAAGGGCGAAGCGACCGATCCGGTGTCCAGGTGATCTCGCCCAATGGCAACCGGTGCTTTTAGATCACCGCGTTTGACCAGTTCGTTAATGGCCTCTCCCATCTCAGCGCGTTCGCCGTAGCCCAGCCAGCATATGCGCGCCGGCAATCCCTGGAAGTGGACGCGGTCCCGCGCCAGACGCAGCCATCGATTCAACGTGTGATCATCCGGGAAAAGTTCCAGCGCCAGATCATCGGTCTTGCGAATGTCTTCCGCCTCGCCCGATAGCGCAACCCAACGGAACGGCCCCTTGCCCTCGCAGAACAGAGGGCGAATGTACTCCGGCACGAAGCCGGGAATCTCGAAAGCGTCAGCGCAGCCGGCATCGAAGGCCATCTTGCGTATGTTGTTGCCATAATCGAAAGTCACCGCTCCGGCGCGCTTCAGCGCCAGCATGGCTTCAACGTGGCGGGCCATCGACTGCATTGAACGTTCGACGTACGCATCAGGTTCGCTTAGACGAAGCTCGGCAGCCTCTTCAAGCGTCAAGCCGGAGGGCAAATAACCATTCAGCGGATCGTGGGCGCTGGTTTGATCGGTTACCACATCAACGTTGATTCCCCGGCGCACAATCTCCGGAAGGACTTCCGCACAGTTGCCCACCAGCCCAATAGAAACCGCGCGCTTCTGCTCGCGTGCGTCATCGCAAATGTCGAGCGCTTCATCGAGCGTCAAGGCCATGCGGTCGCAATAGCCAGTCAGTACCCGCCGCTCGATGCGCGCGGGATCGACTTCCACGCCAAGAAATACTGCGCCATTCAGCGTGGCGGCCAGTGGCTGAGCGCCGCCCATGCCCCCCATGCCGCCGGACAAAATTAGCTTGCCGCGAAGATCGCCGCCAAAATGTTTGTCAGCCATCGCGGCGAATGTTTCGAACGTACCCTGGACGATGCCCTGCGTGCCGATGTAGATCCAGCTACCGGCGGTCATCTGACCATACATCATCAGTCCCTTGCGCTCGAGCTCATGAAAATGTTCCCAGTTGGCCCAGGCACCGACGAGATTTGAATTGGCAATTAGCACTCGCGGAGCGTATTCGTGCGTGCGAAAAACTCCGACGGGCTTGCCTGACTGGACCAGCAACGTCTCGTCATTCTCCAGTTCCTGGAGCTCGCGCACAATCGCCTCGAATGACGGCCAGTTGCGCGCCGCCTTTCCCGCCCCGCCGTACACGACAAGCTCGTCCGGCTTCTCGGCTACATCCGGGTCGAGATTGTTCATCAGGCAGCGCAACGCTGCTTCCTGATGCCAGCTCTTGCAGTTGAGTTTGGGGCCGCGCGGCGCGCGTATGGTTCTCGGCTGAGTCATCTGCGGGCAGTAATTACAAGTAAGCTCGGGATTTGTTTACGCACGTTAATAAATAGCAGAAAAGCAACCAACCGCGAAGTGCCGCGCGCAATTATTCCAACCGATGCTATGATTCGGTCTCGATTGGTGATGTGGTGATTGCAAGACGCAGCGTTCTATTCGAAATGCCCGTGACGGCTTAGAATCTGAAGGAGCGTGAAGATGAGCATCGGCCCGCTAAAGAGACGAAGTTCGTGGCCTTCAAGTTTTGTGACCGGATTGATTGGCTGGATTGGCTTCTTCATTATCGTGGGGGCGGTGCTGGGCCAGGGACGACATGCCGGAAAACTTTTTGTGCTGGGTTCTATCGCGGCGGTCGCGCAAATTGTGTTTCTACGGCTATTCTTTTCTATCCTCCGCTTAAATCGTTCCCAGCTGGCCGCTGCGTTCTGGGGTGGCTTGACGGGAGCTGCGATTGTCCTGGCAGAAATGCGCGTCACGCCGGAATTCAATGCACATCCCGTGATTTGGCTGGTTAATGGAATTTACATCGGGGTGCCGGTGGGATTGTTCCTCTGGTATTTTTACCGAGACGATCGTCGCATTGAACAAGCAGCTGAAGAAAAAGGCCAATCTGTGGATTACGGCAGGGACGCGCACTGGCTGGAGCCTTTCGCCTTTGGTGCGGTGGCTTACCTGATCGCTTTCATTCCCACCTCGTTCGATCTCGCGGTGAATATTTTGGTAGTAGGCGCAATTAGCGGCGTGTTGGCAGCTGGCGTTAGTCATTTTTTTCTTTTCTCCGTCGCGCGTACATCGATTCTCCCTTTGGTTATGAGCGTGGTTGCCGGGGCCGTCCAGGGATCATTAACCGGATTACTTTTCCGGCCATTTACCGGCGAACTAATTTTTTCGCCTCTGGCACACGGCGCTGTGGCTGGAGTCCTGACCTATGCCATGACTGCTTTGAGAGGAAGAGCTCTGGCTAGCGGAGAGTTCGCAGCCAAAGATTGATAGGGAAGTGACGCATGGGCCTTCTGCTTCTTTGCCGCGTACTGCACATCGCGGCCACGTGCACTTCACTCGGCGGGCTCTTTTATGCCCGCATGGTGCTGTGGCCAACCCTGGACGAACTGCCGCGCCCTGAGCGTGAAACATTCTTGACGAATGCAATTCGGCGCTTTGCCTACATCAAGTGGGCTGGCGTTACAGTAGTAGCGGTGACCGGAGTAATACAGTGGCTCTGGACCTATCCGTACGTGATCAATCAGCAGCGTTACCTTGCCTACTTTGCAATCAAGATGATTGGAGCGTTTGGACTTTTTAGTATTACCTTTTTGTTAGCTCTACCGGCGGAACGATTACAGGGAATGCAAAAGCACCGGGCCTTTTGGTCAGCCGTAAATATTACTTGTGGGTTGACGATTCTGATTGGCGCGGCGCTGATGCGCTCGCTTCCTAAAGTCCAGATGTAAGAGAAAACTTTGACGAGAACAGTCATAACAAAAGTTGGTGATCCGGCTCCGGATTTTGCCCTCACCGATGGCGATGGAAATGAGTGGCGCTTGTCGGCATATCGCGGGCGCGTCGTTGTGTTGTTGTTTTATCCGGGAGACGAAACCCCGATCTGCACGCGACAGATGTGCTCCCTGCGCGACCACTGGCAGGATTATCTGGCTACCGGCGCGGAAGTGGCGGGCATCTCAACCGACACAGTCGATTCTCATAAAAAGTTTTCTCAGCACCATAATCTTCCTTTACGACTTCTCGCCGACGTTGGTGGAGAAGTCTCGAAACTATACGGGGCGAAGTCAATTTTCCCCGGCCGGACCGCGCGCTCAGTTTTTGTAATCGACCCGGCCGGCGTCATACGTTATCGTGACGTGCGCCCGGTTGGCGTGATTCGCCCGAAAGACGACGACATCATCAGCGCAATCCGTGAGGCGCGGTAGGACAGGCATTCCTGCTGGTCTCAGTTTCATTCCACAAGTCATGTCCCGCAGCCGCTTTGACAGGCAGGAATGCCTGTCCCACTTGCTCGCCCGGCGAGTGTGGCTATAATCATTCCCAGGGAGAATTAAGATGGCCGATACAATCAAGTGCAAACATTGTGGCGAAAAACGTTCGCCGCTTGGCTTTGCGCCATTTCCCAATGAGCTCGGGCAGAGAGTTAGCCGCGAAATATGTAGTCCGTGTTGGCAGGAGTGGGTGAAGAAGCAGATGCAGATCATTAATCATTACGGATTGGATCTTTCGAATCCCGACGCTCAGAATTTTCTTTTCGACAACATGAAGGGTTTTCTATTCGACGAGAGTCTGCCGACTGCCGAGATTGATACCACCAAAGAAGGCAGCGTCAAGTGGTAGAGCGTTCTTTTCTTGCTCGTTCGAGATAACTAAGCTAAGCTCCCGGTCACCCGACCCCTTGCTTCTTCTTTCACCCCCGGGCTCAGATCTTTCTGGTCTGACTTACAAGTCTTGCTGGAGGATCTCCACTCTGATTCTGTCCTATTGGACATTAACGACACAGGAGGCTTTATGAAGAGAAATTTACTTCTAGTGATTCTCGGTATCGCAGCGGTCGCCCTGGCCGCCGCCTGTAACGACACCACAAACGAAAACGCTAATGCGAATGCCACTCCGTCGGCAAGTACGACACCCGCCAGCGCCAATGCGAACACCTCCAGGCGAGTGACGCGAGACGACTACGAAAAGAACAAAGAAACCTACGCCAAACAAGCGAAAGATCTGGGTAGCAAGGTCGGCTCCGGACTGAATGACGGCTGGCTCTGGACCAAGACGCGCTTCGATCTCGGTGCCGCGGACGATCTGAGGGATTCGACTATCAACGTCGATGTTGCGGACGCGGTTGTGACGTTGTCTGGCAATGTTCCTACTGCAGCTCAAAAGACGAAAGCCGAATCAATCGCGAAGAGTGTTGAAGGTGTGAAGCAGGTCAAGAACATGCTGCAGGTTGCGCCGGCCGCAAACACCAACGCAAACACCAAGGGCAACACCAACACTAAGAAAAGTAAGTAAGGAAAGACTATCCGGCAGCAATATCAGGCCGCAGGTATTAAGCGTTCTTTAATTGAATTGTTTGTCGGAAGCAGCGAGAGTGTCCGCGGGCACTTTGCCCGCGGGTTAAGGGTGCCTACCTCAAACCTTTGACCAGGTAGAGGTCCGTAAGACGCCGGGTAAAGGCATAGAGATATCCTTTGCCGTCGGGCGTTAGTAAAACGTTTACTGGACCAAGGATGCCCGCAGGATCCGCCGGTGTGATCTCTTTTGCCAGCTCTTTATGTCCGGTGGCAAGGTCCAGTTTGTATACCTTTAGGGGCCGATCACGGTCGCGATAGATGTAAAGCGAACTCGCGTCTGTTCCCCAGCGAATTACCCGGTCTTCGTCGTCCAGTCCGGCAATCGCCCGAGGTTCTCCCCCAGCCAGCGGATATAAGGATTTATTTCTCTCGTGATCTCCAGCCACCAAGAGCTGGCCGTCAGGCGAAACCAAAAATCCGGTCACTCCATCGGGCGTAACCGGTCGAGGATTTCCGCCATCGATATCCTGAATATAAGCCCGCAGCGCGTGACCCTGCTCCTTGCCTACGAAGACTATGCTTTTTCCATCAGGCATCCAGGAAGCGCCCGGCGTGTTGTATTGCTCAATTACTGAGCGCTCGAGTCGCTTTGCCTCTCCAGCGCCGATTGGTAAGAGGACGATTTGCGGCGGGCTGAACAAAACAGAAATGATCCACCTGCCATCAGGCGATCGGCCCACCCCGGATCCTTCGCCCAAACGAACTGCCGGGGAGCCGTCGGTCTTGCGTAGATAGATTGAGTAGTTAGCTCCGCTCCCCTGGCCAAATTCAGTGAATATGAATGAGGTGCCATCAGGGGAAAGTTCGTAGACGCGCACCCAATTAAGCCAGGAGAGATCACGTTCTTTCGTCTCGCCCGGAGGCAGTCCGATGATCGGAGTTGATTCGTGACTGCCGGTCAACAGCACTTCGCCATCGTGGGAAATGTCTTCTAGTGTCAGGCTAACGGGCGTTCTCAGCACAGTTCGTTCCCTGCCCGAGAGCGTGACGGCATAGAGCGCCTGTGCCTCGCCAGTCTTGGTAGCGGTAAACCAAACTTCGTCGCCAACAGGTGACCATGCCAGACCGTCTTCGCCGTTCCAGTCTTCGGTAAGTTTCCGGGTTTGCCCGTTGGAATCGACTATCATCACCGAGCCGCGGCTGTCACCGTGAAGGGGATGATTGAGAAAAGCGATAGTGTCACCTTTCGGCGAAACCCGCGGATTGCTGATGTAGCCGTCCGTTTCATAAAGCTTCGTGCCAATCGGATACTCCAGCTGACTCTTGCCTTTGTCGATGCGAACGATTGCCATAGTGCTGCCGTTAGGACCCCAGTCGGCCTGCTGCACATTTTCCAGCATCTCCCTGGCGACGCCGCCTGCCAGCGGCATGCGGGCTAAGGTTCCCTGGTTAACAAAATGAAATAAATACCTGCTTCTCAAAAGCACGGCCATTTCGCCCGCCGGAGAAACCGACAGCAACCGCGTGTTGGGAACCAGCGTTTGCACGTCCGGTGCTTCGGTCCGCATGAAAGAAACGTCAAGCGGGTTTCCATTCCACGCCGCACTGAAATAAATCCCCTTGCCGTCGGAAGTGAACCGGGCTGAGAAGATTGACCCGCGGCGAAAAGTAAGCTGCGTGTAGAGAGGAATGTGAGGGCCGGCACTATTACGTCCCAGAAAAAAAGCCAGCGCCAACAACCCCGCCGCAATCAATGTCAGTGCCGCCAACATGGGCCAGAGGCTACGCCTTGCCTTTTCAGGAACCAAAATTCCCGAGGCAAAGGGACTGTAGACGCCCGAATGGCCGCTAAGCGACTCGAGACCGAAAGCGAGATCACGTGCTGACTGAAAACGATCCTGCGGCTGTTTCTCCAGACAATGCGTGATGACCCGATCCAGCCCCGGGACCATGCCGCGCTCCGATATTTGAATGGGCGGCGGTTCCTCTTTGAGGATGGCGTTCATGGTCTCCACTCCCGACTCGCCCCGAAACGCACGTTCGCCTGTTACCATTTCGTAGAGCAATGCGCCAAAGGCAAAAATGTCGGAACGTGGATCGGCGGGACGGCCGCGCACTTGCTCCGGGGACATGTAGCCGACTGAACCCAGCACTGCACCGGGATGGGTGCTGACCCGTCTGGTCTGCGCGTCCGAGGACATCTGCTCAGGGACAGGCGGATCCAAAAGCTTAGCCAGTCCAAAGTCCAAAATCTTTGCGTGGCCATCGGTAGTAATGAACACGTTCTCCGGCTTTAGATCGCGGTGGACGATTCCCTTTTCGTGGGCCGCCGCGAGCCCGCGCGCGATTTGGGCGCCATACTCGATCGATTTGCGCGCGGGAATTGCACCAGTCACTAATCGATCGCGAACCGTCTCGCCTTCCAAAAGTTCGGAGACAATGTAAGGCGCTCCCTCAAAAGTGCCGATGTCAAAGATGGCGAGAATATTAGGGTGATTCAGGACGCTGGTAGCGCGCGCTTCCTGTTCGAATCGTTGCAGGCGGTCTGTATTTAGAGACAATTCGGGCGGCAGCAGTTTGATGGCGACGTCGCGGCCCAGTGAGCCGTCATGGGCGCGATAAACCTCGCCCATACCGCCCGCGCCGATGAGCGCGCGGACCTCGTAGCGCCCCAGTCGAGTACCCGTGGCAATATTCATTAGAGTGTAGTTGTGTTACCCCTTGTTCGATGGTCACCCTGTTGGATAAGCGCCGCCATTCTAGTTGAGTTACAACGTGAAGCGCTAGCGCAATTTTAGGCATCCCGAGGTGGTAGGACAGGCATTCCTGCCCGTCATCAGTCTCGAGTTCGGGCATACCCCGACCGGTAAGGTGCCGTTAACAACCCACGTCATCACTCATCGCCGTCGAATCGTCAACGAAACTACGACACCCCCTCCCTAACGGTCGGCCTACTGCCCCGCTCCATGAAAAGAGGTGCAACTTGTGAAAAAGACGCGCAAGTCGCCGGCCCCTGTACCGTTCGTCAAGTGCGCCGTTCGTTAAGTGAATTTGGCATCACAGCCCACCCGGCGCCTGTCGTGACAATCATGGAACCGTGCCGAGCTAACGATGTCTAAACCCACAAACTGATCTACAACCAAGGAGGTTCGCAAAAATGAAAGACCGAAATTCCCTCTCGACAAGAAGAAGCTTTATCGTTCTGAGCATATGCGTCTCGCTATTTCTGGTAAGCGGATGCGCCAGGAAATCCAACCAATCCACAAAGATTACCGTGGGGGGTCAAGCCGTGGCCAGAGTTGAGCCTGACTCCGCCGTGTTGGTTATTTCAGTAATCACGCAGAACGCGCAGGCCCTCGCCGCGCAGCAGGAAAATGCTCGCAAGAGCGAGGCAGTGGCGAACGCAGTTAAGACAACGGCGGGATCAAACGTCGAGATCAAAACGAGCGATTACACGCTGCAGCCGCAATATGACAATCGCGACAACAACCTGCCAAAAATCATCGGCTATAACGCGCGAAACAGCATAATCGTCACGATTGGCGACTTGAAGAATGTGGGCGCCGCTATCGACGCCGCTTCGCGCGCCGGCGCCAATAGCATCGATAGCATTGCTTTCGTTTTAAGGCAGACCAGCCCGGCTCGCGGGCAGGCACTTGCCGACGCTACCCAGCAGGCGATGATTAAGGCCCGGTCGATTGCGCAGGCTCTGGGCGGTCATGTTTCGCGCGTGGTCGAAGAGAACGAGGGTTCGACTGTGGCCAGTGAACCTCGAATGGAATACGATTCGGCGACGATGGGGAAACCCAGACAGGCGACTACACCGATAGTGGCTGGGCAGTTGAGCATCAGCTCTAACGTTCAACTGATAGTTGAGATTGAAGGTTAATCTGCTCGAATCTGCTTCAGGATCTCGGCAAACTTCTCGACATCCTGGCGCGTGCGTTCCATTTTGCGGCGGCTTTCAAGGTAGGCCGCCCAATTCGGTGTGCGGGTTAAAGCTTTGGTCGTGTCCTCGTCGAGCACCTGGGCCATCATCGCAACCAAGTCGCTGATGATACGCGTGTGTTCCAGCAGAGATTCGATGATTGAGAATGCGAGCTGCGCTTGATCGTATTCCAGGTCACGCGCTGAGGTGGTTGAATCTTGATCGTCAGTCATTGCGGCAACCAGCGGGATCCGGCGTTTAGAGTACCGACTTCAGTCGGGCTTTGTTTTGGATACTGAGAAAAACCCTACTAAAGTCGGTAATCTAAACGCCCGCTTTAATTTGCATACCAACTTCCGCGCACAAAAGGAAGTTCAGCGACCTGCGCGTCAAGCTCTTCAACTGCGGACACTACCTTCACGCTTGTGCCGGCTGCCAGGTAATCGTATTTCAGATAGCCGAGCGCTACGGTGCGTTTCAGCACCGGCGAAAGAGCAAACGAAGTGATTCTGCCGATTTCCTTTTCAGCCGACCAAATCTTCCCGCCCACTTCGAGTTTCACTCCACCATCAAACACCAGACCGGCAAGTTTCTTTGCCACGTGCCCGCGATATTTGATCCGCGCGATTATCTCCTGACCGATGTAGCAGCCTTTGGTGAAGCTAACCGCGTCATCAAGTGTTGTCTCCGAGACTATAGTGGTCTCGTCCATATCGACACCATATCGTGGCAGTCCCGCCTCAACACGCAGAATTTCCCACGCTTCCAATCCGACTGGCTCCGCTCCCGCCGCCAGCAAAGCATTCCACAATGACGCGGCGTGATCCGCGCTGCTGAAAAGATCGAATCCATCTTCGGCTGTGTGGGACGCGCGCATCACCGTTACTTCGCCCCCGTTTGGCAGCTGCGTATGAACAATGCGCTGGCGCTCAATGGTGGTAGCGGTTTCGCCCAGCGTCGCACTGATTGCCGCGCCGGCGCCACCGCCCTGGATCGAAACCATAGCGGTCTCTTTCGTAACATCCGTGACACGAAAGTCTCCAGCAAGCGCGAAGCGTTCAAGCAGTTGCATGACCTTCGCGTGCGTTATCGCTTCAGTATCTATCAAATAATCCTCGCCGCGATTCAGGACCCGAACTACTGCCAGTAGCTTCCCCTGGACATTCGGAAACGCGGCCGGCATCCACTCGCCCAGCTGCAGCGCCTTTACATCGTTTGTGATAAGGCCGTTAAGAAACGGCACGGCCTCTGCGCCGCCGACAAGTATGCGACCGCGCGAAGAAAGATCGATCAGCCCGGCGCCGCCTTCACGCACTGCCGCGTACTCAGCCACCGTGTCGCCGTAGTTAAATGGAATTGACCTTTGTTCGACTGCTTCGCTCATTTTGCGCTTATGGGCCTTCCCTCGCGGCTCTGCCGCACAAGGGGAAAGGCTTCGCCTTTCCGGTCAGCATCCATCTGAATTTAGGAGGCTGTGCCTCCCGACCATGCGGCGAAGCCGCGGAGCTGCTGGATCTCAGCCCGTTTGACAGCCTGCGCCACAATTCTGTAATCGCGCAACTGGGCGGTTTCGTCGCGGCTGGTGATCAAAACCTGGGGGCTGGGATGATAAAGCGGAACCAACAGCCGCCGGTCCCATCGATGAATCTTTCCCGCGGCTTCCTTAAGATTCAACTCATGATAGTGGACCAGTTTCAAAGCTTGAAGCGCGACGCCTCCCAGCGTGACAACCAGTCTGGGATCAATCAGCGCGACGGTACGACGAAGAAAATCCGCACAGTTGCCGATTTCACGCGTGGTCGGCCGGCGATTTGCGCCCGACGCTGAGCGCGGATTACATAGCGCCGCGCTGGTGATA
Organism: Pyrinomonadaceae bacterium; assembly: GCA_040003545.1. GTDB lineage: Bacteria > Acidobacteriota > Blastocatellia > Pyrinomonadales > Pyrinomonadaceae > DASXRU01. Next base: position 16,054 of record JBDUCF010000004.1, read on the forward strand.
AAGATCTCGCCGCGGGTCAGACCGATTGAGGAGATGAAGCGATCGAAGTTCCTGCCTGAAAGATCTCCAGAGAATGGAGCCCGCGTCCGATCGGCTCCCTTGCGGCCCGGGGCTTCGCCAATGAACATGATACGCGCATCGACCGGCCCGTTGAGCACGCTGAATACGGCGTCGCGTCCGCACATCGCCGGACAGCGCCGGCAGGCGGCCGCCTCAGCAGCTAATTCCGCAAATTGGGCTTGTGGCGAATTGACCATAGGCAGGTAGGACAGGCATTCCTGCCTGTCCCTGTTTGGAATAATTAGACAGGCAGGAATGCCTGTCCTACTTCGTAACCGTGATTTCGCGGGTCGTCGAGCTATAGCCGCCGTTGTCGACCAAATTGCCGTCTTTGTCCACCAGCTCCAGCTTGACGGTATGCTTGCCGTTGATCCAGCCGGTAAGCCAGATCGGTTCCCACTTATCAATAAATTTCGCTTCACCGCCATCAACCGAGTAGCGGACGCGAAATGTTCCGCCCTCGCCTTGCAGTTTGGCGTTCGACAACCAGAAATCGATCATGATGGGATCGGCATCTTCGGCTTTGTACTCGCCTTTCGGACGGCTGTAGGTCAACAGAGGCTTTGCGGCATCTACCTCGCCGCCGCTGCTGGTGCCAACGTCCTTGCCTTCTCGAGGAGGCGTGGGGCTGGCACTGGCATTTGCGTTCGTCGCTGTACTCGGTGTGGGTGTGGGTGTCGTCTTCGTCTTCGCCTTCGTCTTGTTATCTGACATCACCTGGCCATCCTTCGTCGTCGTCGGCTTTGACGCGTCACCGCCGCCTTTCACTGTGAAGGTAGCCATCTGGAACGAACCCTCGTTCTTGTAACTCTCGTGCCAGGGGCGCGAAGCGAAAACGCGCAGCGTATGTTTGCCTTCCGTTACGTTGCGCAATTCAAACGCCTGGTCCAATTCGTAGTATGCTTCGTAAGGCTGATTATCGAGGATCACGTGGATGTGGTTACCCTTGCCTGTAGCTGGATCCTTGTGCGGCTGGTAGCCTTTCAGATCACCGCTCAATTCCAATTTCACCTCCACAGTCGAGCCGCTGATGGTCCCATTTTTCCCCGGCGAAAGGATCCGCAAAGTTGGCTTGGCCTCGTCCTGCTCGGCGCGTTGTTTCATCAGGTCCACAATTTTTTGCGGACGCGGCACGAGCGCCAAATTCTGAGTGGCCGGCGGGGTCACCGTCGATGTCGCCGTCGTATTCGCATTGTCGTTAGCGGGCTGACAAGCAGAAAACAAGAACGCCGCCGTAATGAAAGCGCCGAAAGAAATAAAAACAAGCTTAGGTGACTTCATATCTCCTCCTGAGATTTTGCCATGATGCCGGAACCTCGCTAGGACGAGGCAAAACGAGTGATGACTTTCTGTAGACGACCCTCGACAGCCGGCCAGTCTATATTCGAGAAGAACGCCTCAATGTATTTTGGCCGCTCGGCTGGTTTGTAATCCAGCAGGTAAGCGTGCTCCCAAACATCCATTACCAGAATAGGGACAAAGCCCGCCACGTTTCCCATCTCATGCAACGAGACCCAATGATTTGAAAGCCGGCCGTTAGCAGGGTTCTCGCAACAAATCGCCCAGCCGACCCCGCGCATCTTACCGATGCCCACGAAGTCCGCTTTCCAGATCGCATAGTCTCCGAAGCTCGACTCGGCGGCCTTACGAAAGGTGGAACCCTGATTCGGATCGCCCGTGCCGCCCTGGCTCTTCATGTTCTCGAAGTAATATTCGTGCAGCACCATGCCGTTGTATTCAAAGCCAAGACGCCGCGTCAGCTCGGAATAGGCGGGCATTTCTTCCTGATCGACGTTGCCGTCCTTTATGAACTCTGCGATTCCTTCGTTCAGCTTGTTCGTTTCCTTTACATAGCCTTCGTAGAGTTTGAAATGCATCTCCAGCGTCTGATCCGAGATGCCTTTCAGATTGCTCAGGTTAAACTCTCGCGCCGTGTACGTTCCAGTACTAGTCACGTTTCACCTCCTTAATGATAACCATTTCCCCATGAAACGATTTTGCTTTGCCAAAGAATACACCCGAACATCCTCGGGAAGTATGGCGAATGGATGGAGAGGTTCAGCTAATAATGTTGCGAACGAAAAGAGGGCGGATCGGGCCGCCCTCCAGTCGAGATCGTGTTCATACGTAGTGTTTGCCCGGCAACCTGCTACTTACCACTAAAGATCAACCAGTCACCGTGTGACGTGGCCATGAACAGGAGCATGGGCAACGAAAGCCAGGCGTTCGCTCGCGAAGCAAGAAAAGCCTGACGCGCGAGCTCGGGCGGAGCAGCCGGACCGGTGCCGGCCATCCCCGCCAGGATCCGCTTGTTGTTGGGCCAGATTATTCCCCAAACATTCAGCAGCATGATGAAGCCCAGGGCGCCACCAACACCAATAGAGAGCGACTTGTTGCTGGCGAAGTTTTCACCGTTCACGGTAAGTTGGCCGGTAATCCATTTCAGAATCAGGAAGCTCATGATGGCCACGAGAATCAGGACGACGACGGCAAAGACGCGTCCGTCTTTGGTGAGTGCCGGCACTTTCTTTATGACCAGGAATTCAAATACGAAGGTCACCATGGGAATCACCAGCCAGACAGCCAGCAACATCCATCCGCTAATATCGACATGGCCAAGTGTCTCTGCATTTTTTATGTCCGGCTCGAGAATGAACATCGCGTAATACCCCAAACCGGCGAGCACTGTGATCAGAGCACCCCAGCGAAAATACCAGAGCGCGCGTCCGAGGAGGTCGGGATTAACTTTTTTCTTGGTGTCCGCATCAAGTCCTTTTTGAAAAGGGACGTTGACGAGATTGAAGAAGTAGAGCAAGCCAATCCACGTGACTCCCGCTAAGAAGTGGAACCAACGCAAAGCTACGTGCGCGAGCTCGCTGCCCGTGGGGGCTTTGAACCATTCTTGAAGCATCGCCAGACTGATGGGGAGATGAACAGTTGACTCGATTAGCATACGTCCTCCGGAGTAGGACAGACATTCCTGTCTGTCTGATTTCTAGGCGGACAGGTAACAACACCTGCCCTGCTATTTTGGCTGTTATTACGCGGCGAGATTACACCCACGAGCGCCCGGGACGCAACAACCTTACTCATCAAGCGGACGTGGTCCCGCATCCATTCCCCGCACGCTCGCCTGATTGACAACGCGAACTGTCAGATCGTCGATGATGCGTATCTGGCAGGAAAGGCGGATGTTGTCTGCCAGGTCATTTTCCACTGCCAGACGATCGCGCTCCAGCGCCTGCATCTCGCCGGGGTCGCCGGCCAGCACCTCGACGCGGCAGGTGGTGCAGCGGGCGTTGCCGCCGCAGCGATGTAAAATGTCGATACCTGCATCCTCAATTGCCAGCACCAATTTCTTTCCTTGCTCGGCTTCGAAAACCTGCGGACCGCTTGCGGTTTCTGCTTCTATCCGTGGCATAATTCATCACTCCAAAATGTATATGTGAAAGCGACTGACTTTGGCACAATTGCACTGCTTCGGGCAAGCGGCTGGCGGACAGACATTTTTGTCTGTCTCCGGGTGACAACAAGAACGCCAGGCAAGCATGCCTTTCCCACGGAGATCAGGATGAAACTCGAAACGATGAACCTTGACACTGCCAACGGAGACACGACCGCTGTCGTCGCGCGGCCCGACACCGAATCCGAAAGCGCCATCGTTGTGATTCACGAATGGTGGGGCATCAACGATCACGTCAAAGACATTGCCGGTCGCTACGCGCGCGAAGGCTACCTCTGCGTCGCACCCGATTTATTTCGCGGTAAGGTCCCAAAGAATGCCGACGAGGCTGCGGAACTGATGCACAACCTTGCTATCGAAGATGGTATGGACACGATCGGTTGCGCCATCACCGAGATCGACCATGGCTATGCGGTGGATCAGATTGGCATCACCGGGTATTGCATGGGTGGAACGTTTGCCCTGCGCGCCGCATGCGAGCTTGAAGAGCTTGCGGCGGCAGCGCCGTTCTATGGTGACATTCCCCAAGAGGAGGTTCTGACCCAGCTAACCGTGCCGACATTATTCATCGCTGGCGCGCGCGATGGATGGATTACGCCGGAAAAAGTGAACGGCTTGAAAGAGGCTGCGGGAAAACACAACCTGCCACTCGAGGTAGTGAGCTACGACGCCGACCATGCCTTTTTCAACGACACGCGCCCGGAGGTTTATAGCGCGGAAGCCGCCTTTGACGCATGGCGGCGCGTGCTTGAATTATTCCGGAAGCATTTGCCGATGTCACTGCCCACTGGTGGGTGATCAGGGAACGTTCTGGTGCGCGGCTTTGCCGCCTGATGTGCGGAAGGGCTTCGCCCTTCCGTGCGTTCCTTCACGATCTCAGGGGCTTGATCGGAAGGTCGGAGACCTTCCGCACATCAGAGGGCAAACCCCGGGGCAGAAAGTGCTGTTCATCTCCTCGTGAATTAACCCGCTACTTCGCCGCACTCTCATGGAATTTTGACGGCAGGTTTTCACGGCCCCACTTCAACGCGCGACTCATCCAGACAAGCTCATCCAGAAAATCCTTTGCCCGTTTCTCAAAAGCTTGATCTAAGAGTTTACCCTCAGCGTCAAAAGTCTTCTGTACCGACGGGAAATTGAGGTCGCGGAATGTAACAGCCAAACCTAATTCGCGCACCATCGGCACCATGGCTTCGATAACTCGTGTGCCACCCCAGGGACCTGCAGAGACACCGACGAACGCCACCGCCTTGTGAACATATTCTTTCAGAAGTAAATCGAGAATGGCTTTTAGCGAGCCCGGGTAGCCGTGGTTATACTCCGGCGTCACTATTACCAACCCGTCCGCCTGGATAATCGTATCGCGCCATTCGGGAAAGAGGTCTTTGATCCCCTGACCGTAGTCATCGTGCGGCAGCGCGAAATCGTTTGCATCAAATAGTCTCGTTTCGATCTCCGCCCTCTTTTGCATCTCACCAAGCAACCACCTGGCGGGATGTACGCTGTTTCGCTTCTTTCGATTGGTGCCCAGAAGAACCGGCAGAAGTAATTTGTCCACTACGATGCCTCCTCTATGCTGCGCTCTTCAGCGGCGAGTTGTTGCTGGCGCCCGCAAACTACAGTTTTGCGTTACAGTCGAGAAATCCAGTCAATTCCTGTTTGCCTGGCAGCGCCGTCCGCGCGCCGAGATTCCGGCACTTAAGAGCTGCAACTGCGTTCGCAAACCGCAGGCTCGTCTCGACCTCTTCGCCAGACAGTAAGCCGTAAATAAAGCCGGCGTGAAATGCATCTCCGGAGCCAGTGGTGTCACGACAACCGCCGGGCACTTCGTAGGCAGGCGCTTCAATGAATTGCCCTTCGCAATAGACCAGAGCCCCATCGGCTCCTTTTGTCAGGCCAACAACTCCGCAGCCGTAGCGAGCTTTTAGTTCGACCAGGGACGCGCGTTCATCGGCAATGCCGGTCAGCCGGTGGGGAAACTCCTTTGATGAAATAAGAATGTCGATGAGCGGAAGAAGCTCAGGAAGGCCCTCGTAGATGTTGTCAATATCAAGGGAAACAATTACACCGCCGGCCCGCGCAGCCTGGGCCATGCGAGCGCAAGCCGGCGGGTCGTGTGCGTCGAGATGCAAGACGCGTCCGCGGGCAGCCAACCCGACTGGTGCTTCATCAGCGCGGTAAGTCAATCGTTCATCTCTATCCCAGATGATGGTGCGCTCGCCATTGCGCGCGTCGATGATGATAAAAGCAATCTGATTACCCGCGCCTTCGATCACTTCGGCAAACTCAGTATCAACTCCCTCGTCTTTCAACGACTGCAATCCAAAACTTCCCGCGTCGTCTGATCCAAACCGTCCCGCGTAAGCGGTCTTCATTCCAAGCCGCTGCAGAGCGACCATCGCAGTGGCAGTTTGTCCGCCGGCGGATCGAGCGTACCCGGTTAGGCGGGTCTTTGTGTCGAAGGCCGGATACTCAGGAACGACTATCAGGTGATCAACTGCGTTCAGACCGAAGCCGACCGCGTCGAATTGTTTGCCGCCCGAGATAGTTAATGGAAAGCGCATTAGTCTTATTTGGCTAGACGCTTAGTCAGATGAATCAATCAACTAATAGAACTCGCAGTCAGGAAGGGGGCATGCCCGTGCTACTTAAGTCTTTTTTATTCTCAGCCGACGCGCAGCTGCAAAAGTGAAGAGCGGGGGCCTGCCCCCTTCCCGACTGCAAGTGTTGAAAAGGCTCTCATTTCTGATTCGTTCAAAGCCTGCGCTAGAATGTTATCTGTAACTTCCCGACAAGTCTGAACAAAAGTAATGACCTTAGCCCAAAAGCTCAAAGAAATCCCTCTGTCTCCCGGCGTTTATCTGCACAAGGACGCGGCGGGCAAGGTGCTCTACATCGGCAAGGCGAAAAACCTGCGCCATCGCGTGCGCTCATATTTTCAGCCGGGCCGGCAGGCGCCCTATAGCTATGGACTCAAAACCGAGGAGCTGGTTAAGCGCATCGCCGACGTTGACTTCATCGTCACCGACAATGAAGTCGAGGCCTTAATCCTCGAATCAACCCTGGTAAAGAAACATCAGCCGCGTTTCAACTTCAATCTCAAGGACGACAAGTCCTATCCGCACCTGAAGCTGACGATCAACGAGCCGTTTCCCAAAGTGATCATTACCCGGCGGATCCAACGCGATGGCGCGCTGTACTTTGGACCTTTCCTGCCGGCCAGCCTGGCCCGCAAGACTATCGACGTCATTAATCGAACTTTTCAGCTGCGCACCTGTGACATCGAGATTGATGGCAAGGCGCCGCGCCCCTGTCTCGAATATCACATCAAACGCTGTCTGGGCCCGTGCGTCAAGGGACTATGCACACCGGAGCAATATCAGGAAGCTGTGCGCGACGTGCGTATGTTACTCGAGGGCAGAAACACGGAGCTGGCAGACAAGCTCGAGCAACGTATGTTACTGGCGTCGGAAGCGATGCGCTTCGAGATGGCGGCGAAATACCGCGACCTGCGCAAGACCGTGAACGCGCTGGCGGAACAACAGAAGATGGCGACCTCGCCGGAACGCGACGTAGACATCTTCGGTTACTACCGCGAAGGCCCTCTCCTGGCTTTGCAGCTGTTCACGATGCGCGAAGGCCACCTTGTCGGACGCCGGGAGTTCTACTGGGAAGATTTGCCTGCCAACAATTTTCAGCCGGCAGAATTCCTGGCGGAAGTGCTGGCGCAGTACTACACCAGTGATTACGTGCCGCGAGAGATTCTGGTGCCGGTGGATTTTGCAGACCGGGCGCTTCTGGAAAAAGCGCTCAGCGTACGAAAAGGCAGGCGCGTGCACATCTCGGCTCCGCAGCGCGGAGAAAAGCGCGACTTCATTGACCTCATCGAGAAGAATGCAAAGCTGGCCTTCGAGCAACGTTTCCGGGTGCTGAAGCCCGATATGAAGCTCGTGCTTGAAGACCTGCAGGAAACATTGGAACTGCCGCGTTTTCCCGCCCGCATCGAATCCTTCGACATCTCCCATATTCAGGGAGCCGAAAATGTCGCCGGCATGGTGGTATGCGAAAACGGGAAGATGAACCGATCCGCGTACCGCAAGTTTCGCATTCGCTCGGTCGAAGGCGCGAACGACGTCGCCTCGATGAAGGAAGTTGTCCTGAGACGTTATCGCCGCTTACTGGACGAAGGAAAGCCGTTGCCCGACTTGATATTGATTGATGGCGGCAAGGCGCAACTTGCCGCTGCCGCGGCAGCGACGCGCGAGCTGGATCTGGAAGCAGTGCCAATGGTCGGCGTCGTTAAGCCGCCGCTACGGCACAGCGAAGTGTCGCATTTGCTGGTCAAAGGCCGCGAGCATGAACCGGTATATCTTGATTCCCATTCGCCGATCCTGCGTCTGATTCAGATGATTCGCGACGAGACGCATCGCTACGCCGTTACCTATCATCGCAAGAGGCGGGAACTGCGGGACTTTACATCGGAGCTATCAGAGATTCCCGGCGTGGGGGAGAAACGCAAGAATCGTTTGCTGCGCAATCTGGGATCGATTTCGCGGGTGGCCACAGCGAGCGTTTCGGAATTGACACCTTTCGTTGGGCCCAAGACCGCTCAGGAGATTGCCGATCACTTCGCGCGTCAACGGGCCCTGGCCGAAGGCGGCGCCGATGCCAGCGGGGCAGAAGCCCGACCGTAAGGGAGGGCTCTGCATTTCCGCCGCCCCTTGAGAGAGCCTGCTCTAGAGACCAATTCTGCCTTGACGAGATAAGCGCGACGGAACAGAATTGCCGCGCTCGGCTCATTAGTTCGCAAATTGGCTCGTAAGCGCAACCGAAGCGCTGGTCGCTCGCTCGATTCTGTTCCAAAGTATTTACGATCAGACAAACTCGAAAGGGGAATGCTGCATGGAAAGCAAAGCTCGCGTCGGAAGACACCCGATTCACCCAATGCTGGTACCGTTTCCATTGGCGCTCTGGACCACTTCGTTCGTGACTGATGTGATCTTCTACTTTATCCGCAATGGCAGCTTGCTGTTAATCTCAAAGTATTTGATTGGGGCCGGGATTCTGGGAGCCGCGGCTGCGGCCATTCCCGGGATCATCGACTGGTCCGCGATAAAGGATGTCGAAGCAAAGAAGGTTGCCAACTGGCACGCGCGCCTTAACGTCGTCGCGCTGATTGTTTTTTGCCTTAGCCTCTATTTTCGCCTGGGACGCAACGGGGAGTTAGTGAATCGCCACTTGATGATTCCCTTCCTGCTGTCGTTTGTGGGCGTGATCCTGATTTCGATCTCAGGCTATCTGGGAGGCGACCTCGCATACCGATATGGCATCGGCGTTTCCTTGAAGCGCGGCACTCCCGTGGAATAGTCAGAACCGCCTGCGGTAGCGGGCGGTTGATCTCTCGGTCCCACTTGATAGCGCGAAATCAACCGCCCGCTACCGCAGGCGGTTCTGACTAAACCCCGCGCACCGCACTGAAATCATAAGTGATGTGCAGCCGCAATGCGCCTTCGACTACCTCAGCCCGTACATCTTTGACCTGGGCTTTCAACGTCCCGCCGCTCGCCTGCACCGGCATTGAGAGCGCGAGCTGCTGGGCCCGCAGAACTTCAAACGGATTGACCCGTTCGTTGATAGCATTCTGCACGAACACCGTCACAAAGTTATTCGCCAGCGGCGGCACTCCCTCCAGGTTCATCTCTTCAATGTTCAACTGGCCGTAGACTGTCTGTTTTGATTGATCGAAAGAAAGTTGCACGGCAGTGTTGGCAGACCCTTTGAACTGCATGCAATTGCCAAGCAGGTTATAGCTGCCGGTGAAGGCCAGTGGGGCAGTGATTTTCCCACCGGCAAATCGTACGCCGGTCTTGACGTTGTTGTCCCCGGGCGACAAGGTCAATGTATTCGTGCAATCGGCTGGCAACGCGGCTGGAGTAATACTGGCCAGACCAGAGGGCGAATTCATTTGCGAGAGCTTGAACTGAGGCGGGCCCAGCCCGTTGAAAATCGTCCCCAGCAGGACATCGAAAAACTTATCGTCCAAAACGATCTGCGCGGTCCCGGGTGCACTGCCATTCGCATCGGGAGGTCCAACGGCCTTGCCGGGAAGAGTTCGCATCCGTGGCGTGCCAAGAAGAAAGATCGCCAGCACGCCTCCCACGATTATCCCCAGCACCAATACAACGATATATCTCATTCGCTCGGCTCCTTAATCGTCCTCGGCCCCTTAATTGGAAACCTTCGGCGAGGTGGTGGCTGACGGGGAAGGTGACGCGGATGCGGACGGCGCAGCAGTCTGCATGTTGCTCAACAGCGCTTTAACTACAGCGCTTGCCGTGCTGGTCAGCGCATCAATCTGCTGGCGCACCTGTTCCGGTGTAACTTTATTCAGGCCAGCGGGCACTTCAAACATTGACGCGTCCACTGTAGTGGAGATATCGCGTAACTCAGCGAGAAACCGAGCGCCCTTTACGCCTTTCACATCACCGCTGGTTTCCGCCACTAACTCTGAACGCAATGGCAACCCGGTTTCCTTATCAACGTAAACGAAAGCCTGCGTCGAAACCTGGCCGGCCTGTGTGTTGGTATTTGTGGTAGTTGCATAACGGTACTTGTCAGCCTTGCGGCCATTAACATCTTCGTCCCCCACACGCTCGATGCCTTTCCTTTTCTGGATCCACCCGACGATTTGGCCCGCAGTCATCAGCTTCTGAATCTGCATGCCGGTAGCTTCGGGCGTTAGTTCCGCATATTGTTTGCGGCCCGGCGCGATAACGTAGTGCTTGTTGTCGTGGTCGATATAAATCAAATCAGAGCCATCAGGAAGTTTGAACGAGACACGACGATCGTCGCCACTCCGCGCGACTTCGGCAGAGAGTGTCGGGATACCGATGGTTTTCTCCCCGCCTTCCGTTTGCGCTGTGAATACCAGGGTTGCTCGATACTTGTCCGGCTCGCGAGCGTTTATCGCCGGGCCGCTGTCGCTGGCGACATTCGCGTTAACATTCGCCGGCGTTGCGTTCGTGTTAGCCATATTTGTGTTGGTGTTTGTGTTGGTAGCCGTCTGGCAGGCGGTGGCTCCAAGAAGCAGCGCAAAAACAAAAGTTAGTAAGAAAAGGGCCGATGGTTTCAAGACAAAGGTTCGCATAAAGGCGCTCCAGGGTGAAAGCGATGCGCTTGATAGCGCGCGCTGATTTCATCAAGCTGTCGAATGGGGGTTTGGCGCCGCCTAGAATAGCACGCGCCGAGCAGGTGCAGAAGCCCGCGCGTCAGCAAGGGCTGGCGGAAAGAAAACCGCCGGCGCTATTCGTATTTTGCAATCTGAGCCCTCCCCCACGGTCGGGGTTCGGCACAGAACTAACTTGACTAACTGAGCGATCTGACATAGAAGGCGCATTGTCTTACTATTCCAAAGTCCAAACGAGGCGTCCGAATGAAACAGGTTCCTCTTCTAATTGCGCTCGCGTTTTCTCTTTCGCTATGCAATTTAAGCGAGAAATTTAAGAAGTCCGGCAATTCAAATTCAACTTCGTCAGGCTCGTCACCCACCAGGATAGGCGACGATCCGGTGGAGCTGCCATCGCCAACCGGCGCGCAGCAGGCCGCGATCGCAAACGGTCAGACCGCAAAGTGGAATCAGCAAGGCATGTCGTGGACTCTGCCGGCAAACTGGAAGCAGGTCACCAACGAATCCAAGGAGCTTGTCTGGCGATCGCCGGGTTCGTCGGACGCTGCCAATCTGATCGTCAGCATCTCGCCGATGGACGAAAGCTTTCCTACCGAGATTAGCATCAAAGCGTTTTACGATGGCGAAATGACGCGTTCCAAGAATGGTGAGGTCGACGAACTAAAGTGGCTGGAGATTGACGGAGTACGAGGTTTCCAGTTTCGAGAATCTAATCCTGAGAAGCCTGACGGCATCAGACGAATGCAGTGGATGGCTTATCGCAAGTATGCAGGTCAGGTTCAATTGGTTAACGTGATGCTCTCGAGCAGCGGCAAAGGCTTTCCCCAACACCAGGATGAGATGTACGGCGTCCTGTACTCAACCAAGATCACGCACTGAAGGCAAAGTCAGAACCGCCTGCGGTAGCGGGAGGTTGATCCAGCCCCATCAAGTCCGGCGAGAGATCAGCCGCCCGCTAC
>JBDUCF010000451.1:0-2546 GCA_040003545.1 Pyrinomonadaceae bacterium
TGCCAGTCTGCGCAAGCTGGCAGCTTGCGCTACCTCAAATTAAGACACTACCCTCGCTTGACAGTTCTTGAGGGTTCGGCCTATATTTTGATCGAATTTTTCTTGACCGAATGAATCCCATGTACTCCTATCGATATTATTGGCTCGCCTGTACCTGTAAATGGGCTTCTCCTGCTGGAGGAGCGGTCGGGCGAAACTTATGCGCGCGAGAGGATCGAGGGATGTAGAATACGCCGTATAAAGTTTTTAGAAAGCCGGTCGCGACTTCCAATCCGTGGGAATCGCGACCGGCTTTTATTTTAGTTACCTAATGCAGAAACTCGTGGAACAGCCGGATAAGCACCGCCGCCCTGAGGACATTGCGTCACAGATTGGCAACACGCCGTTGATTCGTTTGCGCCGTGTTGTCCCCGACGGTGCGTCCGGCGTTCAAGTCCTGGTTAAAGCAGAACACTTGAATCCAGGCGGATCAGTCAAAGATCGAGCCGCACTCGCCATGATTGTTGAGGGGGAGCGCGGTGGGCGTTTATATCCGGGCAAGCGCATTCTGGACGCCACTAGCGGAAATACAGGCGCGGCCTACGCGATGCTCGGCGCGGCTCGAGGCTATCCGGTTACCCTTTGTCTGCCAAAGAATGCTAACCCGGAGCGCAGACACCTCCTGCGAATTTACGGGGCGGAAATTATCGATACTGATCCCATGCAGGGCACTGACGGCGCGCAACTGCTCGCGCGCGAGATGGCCGCAAACGAGCCGGAGAAGTTCTTTTATCCCGACCAGTACAACAATGATGCCAACTGGCGCGCACATTACACAGGTACGGGCGCCGAAATCTGGCGACAGACTGAGGGAGCCATCACACATTTCATCGCGGGCCTGGGGACTTCCGGCACCTTCATCGGGACGTCCAGAAGGCTAAAGGAATTGAACTCCGGGATTCGAGTTATCTCGATGCAGCCTGATTCACCCCTGCACGGGCTGGAGGGAATGAAGCACATGGCTACGGCGATTGTGCCGGGCATTTATGATCCTCTGATTGCCGATGAAAATGTCGAGGTTGCAACTGAGGACGCTCAGGAAATAACGCGCCGCCTGGCGCGGGAAGAGGGACTCTTCGTCGGAGTCAGCTCAGGCGCAAATGTTTTCGCTGCCTTACGTCTGGCCCGGACGCTGCCCCCGGAATCAATCGTGGTGACAATTCTCTGCGACACGGGAGCTAACTACCTGAGCGAAAAGTTCTGGGAGCTCTGAAATAAAAACTTTACACCTGGCCCGGCAAGTGACCGGATACGTGGCAACAACAATGATCGAAATTGGCGAGCAGCAGATCGAATTCATCAACCAGCATGGGGAGCGTGATTACCCGCACGAATGTTGCGGTTTGTTGCTTGGTCGCTTCGCCGAAGCTGGCCGCAAGGTGGTTATCGAAACTTATCCCATCTCCAACGCCCGCGAAGAAGCAGCCAAACGCAACCGCTTCCTAATCACCCCGGAGGAGTTATTGCGCGGCGAGCGCCATGCGCGCGAACTCGAACTCGATATAGTCGGTTTCTATCACTCGCATCCCGATCATCCGGCATCGCCTTCGCAATACGACGCCGACCACGCGTGGCCGACGTACTCCTACGTCATCGTTTCGGTGAAGGAAGGTCACGTCGCTGACTTGCATTCGTGGGAACTGGAAACGGATCGTTCACAGTTTAATCAGGAAGAGATAACGCATTCCAAAGAAGTAGTGAACTAGAAGGGAGTTGATTATGTCAGTCACCATCGCCATCCCCACGGCCCTGCGCCAACTCGCAGGAGGGAAATCAGAGGTCCAGGTTGAGGCAAAGACCGCGGGCGAGGCACTTGATAATCTTACCGCCGCACATACTGAGCTGCGCCGGCACCTCTTCAATGATCAAAATGTATTGCGCAACTTCGTTAACGTTTATGTCAATGACGAAGACATTCGCCATACCAGCGGACCGGCTACCCCGGTGAAAGACGGTGACACAATCATGATCGTGCCGGCGATTGCCGGCGGAGCTACCAGCGAACGAGAAGTCGTTGAGGATTTGCCTAAGCTCTCCAACGAAGAGATTGCCCGTTATAGCCGTCATTTGATCATGCCGGAAGTCGGGATGGAAGGGCAGCGGCGTATCAAAGCGGCTAGTGTGTTGATGATCGGCACTGGAGGGCTGGGGGCGCCCCTGGGAATGTATCTGACCGCGGCGGGAGTTGGCCGTCTCGGCATCGTTGATTTCGATGTAGTAGAGGAGTCGAACCTGCAACGCCAGATCATTCATGGCACGCGCGATATCGGCAGGCCGAAGATCGCTTCCGCGCGCGATCGCCTGCAGGACATCAACCCGCACGTCGAGATCGAAACTCATGAGACGCGTCTGACCAGCAAGAACGCGCTCCAGCTTTTCGCCAACTACGACGTCATTGTTGACGGCACGGACAACTTCCCGACGCGCTACCTGGTGAACGATGCCTGCGTCTTAACCGGCAAGCCAAATGTTTACGGTTCAATTTTTCGCTTCGAAGGGCAGGCCAG
>JBDUCF010000452.1:0-2544 GCA_040003545.1 Pyrinomonadaceae bacterium
GCTGAAAGCGTTGGCTAATTTCAGCCCAGGCCGGGGTCCCCACGCGGGCAGCCCGTGTGGGGTGGAAGTGTTTGCCTTGAAACCCTGGGTTCAAGAATGCCCAATCAGATTGCGCGCAACCCTGAAAGGGTTGCGCGGTTTTGCTGAGAACAAACGCCGACGCAACTCTTTCAGAGTTGCGCCTTCGAGAAAAGAGATGCGTGTTCCCAGGGTTGCCAAAGCGCAACCCTGGGCTGGAATTGGCGAACGCTTTCAGCGTTCCTGGATTCTTGGAAGCAGCCATGAATTTTCGACTTTTAGTGCAAAGCCCTCGTGATCTTTCCTTTGACAAAATAATTCTAAGTCCTACGGTTTTCAGAAATTGAACCTATCAATGTTTTCCCTGTTGAAGACAAAGGGCGCTCCCAGCCTGATCTCGTCGTCAACTACCTCAATCTTGCCTAACTTGCCCGCAGTAATTTCCTTATCTCCCCGTTTGAGTGCACTGGTGCTAAGCGCATTCGAGACATAGACAGTCAGGTATCCGAGATCCAGTGTATTCCACAACACGATACTTTCGATGATGCCTTCGTGAACATACGGCTTGCACATGTTGGGCAGCGATAGACCGGTAACCTTCACATCGGTTCGGCCCGACTGTTTGACTGCTTCAGCAGCGCCAGGCACCGCGGGCGCGGCAATCGCCATGATCAGTTTCACCCTGGGATAGACCTTCAGCACCGTTTGGGTTTCCGCAAAGGCCCGATCGCGATCTCCTTCACTCGGCTGAATAGTCACCAGCTTCAAGTCAGGATACTTCTGGGCCAAACGCTCCTTGATATATTTGATCCATTCGTTCTGATTTGCGGCACTGAGCGAAGCCGTGATGATCGCAAACTCACCCTTGTTGTTAAGTATTCTCGCGGCTTCGTCAGTCAACGTGTAGCCGATCCCCTGTGGCGTGGCCTGGTTGATGAAGAAGTCGCGGGCATCCTTTTCGGCATCTGCGTCCCAGGTGACAATCTTGATTCCTTTATCGCGAGCCTTGCGGAGCACGGAAGATATGCCGACTTTGTTTTCTACGCTCACGGCAATCGCGTCAACCCCGCGGGTAATCCACGCTTCGACTACTTCATTCTGTTTTGCTGGATCGAGGTCAGTTGGACCATCCCACAAAAGCTCGATGCCTAATTCCTTTGCGGCCTCGTCGGCGCCTGCTTTACAACTGATGAAGTAAGGATCGCCTTTCGCTTTGGGCATCAGTGCGATCACGGGCTTTCGCCCTGCCGGCTTCGGCGCAGTACTCGCCGGCTGTGGACCACCTGAGCTCGCGAGCTGCTGCCGCAGCGAACCGGCCAGCCACCAGTTGCTGCCGGCGACAATTAATCCGGCGAGCAAAATTACCGCGCTTAGAATTGCGACTTGTGAATTCTTCACTTCAGTCTCCTCTGCTGATTGTCCGGCAAATTCAAGGTCGTGTTCTCGCGGAAAGAATCGATTGCGCAAATCAACGACAAACTTAAGTTTGTCGGACATCAGCCGATCAAGCAGAATCGTCGCCACCAGCAGCACGCCCGTTAGAATGCCGGCGAGTTCCGCCGGCTGGGCGCTCAGGCGCAAACCGTTTTGCAGGATTACAATCCCGAATAAGCCCAGCATCGTTCCCAGAATCGTGCCACGCCCGCCAAAGATCGAAGCACCCCCCAGTACTACGGCGGTGATCGCCATCAACTCATATCCCGTGCCCGCGTCCGATTTCGCCTGGCCCAGATGTGCGACGTAAATCACCGCCGCTAAACTTGCCGCCAGCCCTGACAGCACGTACACAAAACCAAGTCGCCGGGCTACCGGGATGCCTGCGTAACGGGCCCCCTCCGCGGAATAACCGATCGCATAAAGACTGCGGCCATAGCCGGTGCGATGCAGCCACCAGGCAAAGCCGGAAATCGCTGCGAGAAAGACAAACAATTGGGTGGGTACGACGCCCCCGGCGTACCCCTGGCCCAGAAACAGAAAGCGCGAGGGAAAGCCGGAATAATTCTCTATGCCGCGGGTCAGTCCCTCAGCCACGCCGCGAAACAACGAAAAAGTCCCCAGCGTGACGATCAGCGGCGGGAATTTCAGCCGCGTGATCATCACTGCGTTCAAGGCGCCACCAAGCAAGCCCACCGTCAGCGCCACACCGATCGCCATTGCCAGCGGCAGATGTGCGTCGCGCCACAGACCGCCCATGACCACCGCCGCCAGGCCCATCATTGAGCCCACCGAAAGGTCGATGCCGCCGGTAATGATGATCGGTGTTAGGGCCAACGCGAGCAGGCCGATCTCTACACTTAGCCGAGTGATCTCAAAAGCATTCGACGTGCTCAGAAAGTTGTTGCCGGTTAGGCTGAAGACGCCGCACTCGACGATCAGCACCAACAACAACACCCATTCGTTATTGGGAAACAGCCGCTCGCGCAATGACGCTTCCGTCTTAACGAGCGGCGGCGCGAGCGGGATTGAGTCTGCCATGTTTTTCCAATCGGCCCAGTGCTACATCTGAAACCAGCGCCGCCAGGATGA
>JBDUCF010000453.1:0-2544 GCA_040003545.1 Pyrinomonadaceae bacterium
AACCGTTCCCAGAGGGAGTGTCCCAGGCGGGCTTGCTCGCCGCCGGCCAGCAGCATGCGCCAGATTCTTTCTAATTTGAAGTAAGCATATCCGCCGAAAACCTCGTCAGAACCCTCTCCGGTGAGGCAGACTTTGTAGCCCTTGGAGCGTACCAACCGGGAGAGCACCTGCTTGGCAATGGAATTGGGATTGGCGATCGGCTGTTCAATGTGAAAGATCGTCTTGAGAAAGTTCTCCGCCAACACGTCATTGTTGCAATCGATGGCCTCGAATTGAGCGCCATAGTGAGCTGCGGTTTGCCGGGCGGCATCCGTTTCGTCGTAGATCGTCTTGCCGAAGCCAACGCTGAAAGCCTTAAGCGTTGCGGTTCGCGTCGCGGTTAGGCCGCAAACCAATGTGGAATCCAGCCCGCCACTCAGATAGGTGCCGACGGGAACGTCCGCGACCATCCGGCGTTCGACGGCCTGCGTGAACAACCGGCGCATCTCGTCCTTGGCCTCAGTAAACGAAATGGCCGGATTTGTTTTGAAAGTCGGCTGCCAGTAGGGCACCTCGCGCGAGCGACCCGCGGACTCGACGATAAGAAAATGTCCCGGATTGAGATTGTGGATTCCTGCAAAGGCGGAGATCGCGCGCGGGAACACGCCCAGCATGGGGCCAATCAGGTAATCTGGGTTGATCATTCGGGGCACCCGGTTTAACGCGAGGATCCCTTTGACCTCGGAACTGATTAGGATTTCCTGTTCCGTTTCCCTATAAAAAAGTGGCTTAACACCGCAGCGGTCCCGCGCCGCCAAAAGCCGGCGATTGCGGGCATCCCATATAATAAAAGCAAATTCTCCGTTGAGCCGGTGGATAAAATCCATGTCATGTTGCTCGTAGAGATGAACGATGACTTCGGTGTCCGACTGGGTACGGAAACGATGGCCCTGCTGGATTAGTTCGTCACGTAGCTGTTTGTAGTCGTAGATTTCACCATTGAAAGTGATGCAGATCGAGCCGTCTTCGTTGTAGAGCGGCTGGTCGCCCGCCTGGAGGTCGATGATGCTCAGGCGAACATGGCCGAAGGCAAGCGCACCACTGTCGAGCAAGGCGTATCCCGCGCCATCCGGCCCACGGTGGCTGATCGCCGAACACATCCGTGTGATATCTTCGCGTTCGACAGGACTTCCATTCTTTTTGAGGATCACGTTTATGCCACACATGAGGTGCGCCGTTCCTTGTCCTTGCACTTTGACTGAGAATCGACAGCTATCACTCACCAGATCTAGCACTATATGTTATAAAGGCCCAACGCTCCGTTGGCACAACATGGAATTACTAAGCTTGGTTGAGCGGCTCCGCCGATCAATCGCGCCGGCTAAGAGGCGAATAATGGCCGAAACTATTTTTCTGATTCATGGAATGTGGGGCGGGCCGTGGTATTGGGAGAACTACAAACACGTCTTTGAGCAGCAAGGCTACAGGTGTATTGCAGCAACTTTGCCTTTTCATGACATGGCTTCGGACGATGTTCCCGATCCTCGTCTTGGCACGTGTAGTCTGATTGATTATGCCGCGGCCATGGAAAGGGAGATTAGACGAATTGGTTCAAAGCCCGTCTTAGTAGGGCACTCCATGGGAGGATTGCTGGCGCAAATTCTCGGAAGCCGCGGACTGGCTAAAGCTCTTGTACTGCTATCGCCCTCATCACCAGCTGGAATAGTCGGCTTGAGGTTTTCGGTCATGAAGGGTTTCTGGAGTGCGCAATCCAAATGGGGTTTTTGGAGAAAGCCGATGCGCCAGACATTCGACGAGGCGAGGTACTCGATGTTGCATCTGTGTCCAGCAGAAGACCAAAAGGAGATTTACGACAGATTCGTCTACGAATCCGGGCGGGCGGCATTCGAGACCGGTTACTGGTTCTTTGACAGGCATGGTGCTTCCAGGGTCGACGAGTCAAAAGTGTTGTGCCCGATGCTGGTCATTGCTGGTGCGGAGGACAGGATCACACCCGCATCCGTTATCCGGCGTGTGGCGAAAAAATACCAGGCCGTTGCCAGGTATCGGGAGTTCGATAATCACGCCCACTGGGTTATCGCAGAGCCCGGATGGCCGGAAATCGCAGAGTATGTAACGGCCTGGATAAAGCAAGTCGTCCCGGCGGGAAGCAATTGAGACTATCTGCGCACTGGTGCTCAACCAGGCGTTGCCGCCAGGCGCTGAAGCGCGGCTGAACTTTGCCGCTAGGCTACCGAGCGGAGAGAACTATGTCTAAAGTTATCTTCACGCTTGTAACGCTGGGCGCGCTGCCTGTATCCTTCCCACCGATAGCGGCGCGACCAGCCAACCTCTCGGTTTTATCTGCGTTCATGCATAAACCGGGTGCGATCGGTTTATGACAGGCGGTTTTCTCTGGATGATATCTGTAAACCAAAAGATGACCGCTAAGACCCGGCAAGGAGAACGGCGAGGTATGCAAGTCGTCGAACAAGAGCTCATAGGGACTACACTGCCCTATTGGGAGACTGAGGCGACGATCGTTCGGCAATTTTTCAAGAACAA
>JBDUCF010000454.1:0-2543 GCA_040003545.1 Pyrinomonadaceae bacterium
GGTAGAGCAAATCTTCGCGCAGGGTGCCTTGTCTTACCGCGCGGTGCGGGTCCTGGTTTGTAGCCGCCAGCAGACGAACGTCAACCGGGACCTCTTTTCTGCTGCCCAGCCGGCGCACCAATCGCTCCTCCACTACGCGCAGCAATTTTGCCTGCAGTAACGGCGGCATCTCCGCTATCTCGTCCAGCAGTAGCGTTCCGCCGTGGGCCAACTCAAAGCAACCTACGCGGCGCGACGCTGCTCCGGTAAACGCGCCCTTCTCGTGGCCAAACAACTCTGACTCCATCAGAGTTTCGGGAATAGCTGAGCAGTTGATGGCTACGAACGCCCCATTTCTGCGTGGGCTCAAATTATGAACCGTGCGCGCTACCAGTTCCTTTCCCGTGCCTGACTCCCCAGTGATTAGAACCGACGCCGAAGACGGCGCGACTTGCTCAATAAGGGCATAAACCTCCTGCATGGGTTTCGATTGGCCCACCAGCTCGCCAAAGGCGCCACGGCCGCGAAGCTGGCGGCGCAGAAGTTCGTTTTCGCGCCGGGCTTCCGCAAACTCCACCGCACGATCGACCACGACGATGAGACTTTCGAAGTCTACCGGCTTCTCGAAATAGTGATATGCGCCTTCCTGTTGAATGGCGCGCAGGGCAATCTCAATCGAGCTGCGCCGCGCCAGGATGATCACGGGCGTGTCAGGAAGTTGGGCGCGAATCTCGCGCAAAGTGTTAGCCTGCTTGGAATCGGAGTTGTCGACAATAATAGCGGAGGGATAGTGCTGTTCGGCGTATTGCAGACCGGCTGCAGCATCCGCTTCCACAGCGGTTTCGTAGCCTCTACCCTGTAGTTCGTCGCGCAGTGCTTCCGCATCACTTTGTTGGCTGTCGATTATGAGGATGCGGGCGGCCATGATTTCAGTTTAGCACAAGCGAAAATGCATGCGGTGTCCGCAAGCAGACGGCTTAGTGCCTCTTGTGTGATAACGCCGGATTGGCTCGGCCTATTGGTCTTTTCGTTTCGCGCAAAGGCGCAAAGAACTGAAGAGCGAAAGGCGCAAAGCTGATGAGATCTCCCTACTTGCGACTTCCGTCTTTCATTATTTGCGACTTTGCGCGAAACCAGGACACTCCAGTCTGCGGGCCAGGAGTCTCAGCTGCCCGGGGTCCCTTCGTAATCAACTTAGCCTGGCGAAGTGGGAGGCGATCGCCTGGGCCAGGGCGGGAACGGTGTATTCGGTGGGCATGATCTCTGTTTGCAGTCCGTGCTCGGATGCGGTCCGGGCGGTGATGTCACCTATGCAGGCGACCACGACGCCTTTCAGCAATGCAGCCAGGTCGCTGGTATCAAACAACTGCGCGAAGTTGGCAACGGTGGAGGAACTGGTAAAGGCAATACAATCGATTCCGCCACCCGATAGCAACGCATTAATGCGGCCCAGGTCCGGATTCTTCGGTCGCACGGTCCGATATGCTGCCACAACGTCCGCGCGCGCGCCTGCTTCCTCTAAAGCATCGGGCAGGAAGCTGCGCGCGACTGCCGCACGCGGAATCAGAAAGCTAAGACCTGTCAGCGCCTCTCTTCCGCCGACAAATTGCTCCAACGCGGCAAAGACGCCCTCCGCCTTGAACTCATCTGGAATGACGTCCACATGAATCCGGGCGGCGCGTAGTTTCTCTGCCGTAGCTTCACCAATGACGCATACCTGCAGGTCATCCAGTTCGCTGACTTCGTGACCGCGTGTTGCCATTCGGCGCAGAAAGTAATCCACTCCATTAACACTGGTGAAGATTATCCAGTCATAGCCGAACAGATGATCGATGGCGTCGTCGATTGGGGCATAGCTCTCCGGATCGACAATCTCTATCGTGGGGCAGGGAATTACTCGGGCGCCGAATCGTTCCAGTTCGATCGCAAAGTCCCCGGCCTGCGCCAGGGCGCGTGTGATTACGATGTTGCGGCCGTGGAGGGGCTGGTCCTGGATCTGTGCTTCAGTTGCCAAGATAGTTTTTCAGGAGCCCTGAAGACTGCGGCTCTGCCGCCGCACAGTGCGGAAAGGCTTCGCCTTTCCGTCAGACGTCATTTGAAATAATGGGAGAGGCTACGCCTCGACCGCCCGCTGGAGGCGCAGCCTCCTTAATCTCCATCTTGCTCCGGTAAGGCGAAGCCTTACCGCACTGTGCCACGGCAAAGCCGCAGAGCGTATTCAACCATTCGATAACAATTCTCTTGCGCCGCGCTCGATGAGACGATCGGCGAGCAGCGCTCCAATGCGCTCGGCGTCATCAGCATCACCGTCAATTGTATCCCGCACGAGCTGATCGCCGGATGGACTCGCGACCATGCCATCGAGCCTCAAGCGTCCACCGGTTGAAGTACCGTGGGCGGCGATCGGCAACTGACATCCGCCGCCAAGTTCGCGCAGCAGCGCTCGCTCTGCCGTGCAGCACAAGCGGGTCGCTCGATCGTCCAGCGATTGAAGTAGTTTCAGGATCTGATGATCATCCGCCCGGGCTTCGATCGCCAGCGCTCCCTGGCCGACTGCCGGCATC
>JBDUCF010000455.1:0-2543 GCA_040003545.1 Pyrinomonadaceae bacterium
TAAATGAAGCCAGCGCGCTCGGAAGGTCTCTTTGGCGACCTTGAAGAATCCCCAGCCGGAGAAACGCCGTCGGATATTGCGGGTTTCGCTTGGCCGCCTCGGCATAATTCTCAATCGCCTTCTTAATGTCTTCGTTGTTCTCGTACGCGCGCCCCAGATCTACCAGTACGTATGGCTTCTCGGCATCTGCAGTCTGCTGCTCGATCTGCTCGTAAAGCTCTATAGCCTTGGGAAAGTCATGCCGGGCAGTAGCGGTGATGGCGTCAAGATATAGCGAGTCGAGCTTTGCCAAACCGGTACGCTGGGCGGTAGTAACGCGCAGCAGTTCATCTTTTGCTCGATCGGAGTAATCCAGCTCAACCAGTGCCTCAGCCAAACGCGCATGGGCCAGCATATAGTTATCATCAAGGGCGATTGCTTTCTCAACTGCTTTGCTCGCCTGGTAGTAAGCGCCATCACGCAGGGCGTTTGTTCCCACTTCGTACCAGCGCTGGGCCTCCGCCGGAGGCTGGTGCGGCGCAGGCCGCCACCAGCGCAGCGCGATGAAGCCGGCCCCCAGCACGACCATGACGGCGATCAAAACGTAATAAATCGGGATGCGGGAAAACTTCAGGATCTGAGAAAGATTGCCAAGCGTACGACGGTGTCCGGACACGGAAGACGGCAGAGTCCGCCTGATAAGCGTTTCACTGGAATCCTCCGGCAGCAGCTCCGCGACAGAGTGCAGGTCGGCCACCATTTCCGCGGCTGATTGATAACGCTTGTCGGGCTTCTTGGCTAACGCCTTGAGCGAGACAAAATCCAGACGCTGAGGAATGCGTGGGTTGATCTTCGACGGCCGCTCGGGATCGACCTGGAGAACTTTCGATGCGATCTCAATCAGGGTGTTACCTGAAAAAGGCATCTCGCCGGTAATCGATTCGTAAAGCACGGCGCCGAGCGCAAACAGGTCGCTCCGCCCATCGACAGCACCTCCGGTGGCTTGCTCCGGAGACAGATACGCCGGCGTCCCCAGCACCACGCCGCTGCCGGTTTTTGCCGATAGCAGAGTCAAAGCCTCCGGGTCGGAACTGAGCACGGCTTCGTCGACTAATTGTTTCGCGAGCCCAAAATCCAGCACCTTAACCTGCCCTCGTTCATCAACCATGATGTTCGAAGGCTTTATGTCGCGATGAATCACATTGCGAGCGTGCGCTTCGCCCAGGGCAGTGGCCACGTCCGAAATAATCTGTATGGCAGACGAAAGAGTCAGCTGGCCTTTCCCGATCAGTTCGCTGAGCGGCCGGCCCTTAACCAACTCCATAACTAAGAAGGGCTGACCCTCCACGGTCTCGCCGTAGTCGAAAAGTGTTGCGATGGAGGGATGGCTCAGCTCTGAAATTGCGCGGGCCTCTCGCAGGAAACGAGCGTGAAAGTCGCGTTCCTGGACCTCGGGAAGGGGAAACTTAACGGCGACCCGCCGACCCAGCAGCGTATCTTCCGCGAGATAAACGGTACCCATGCCGCCCTTTCCGAGAGGCTCCAGTATGCGGTAATGGGAAACGGTTTGGCCGATCATTGGCGTGGCTGGATCCGAGATCAAAAGCTGCGGGTCGCCCTTGAAAGTGGCGGGTGATGAATAACTTAGGAAGCCTGCTGCAAAGAATTACGCAACGAATACTACGACACAGGGCCGGGCTTTTCAATGATTTATTGAGATGGGCGTGGGGTGATGAGGCCGAGCGGGTACTGTCCAGTCTCGTTCTAAGTGGGCGTGCAGAGTACCGACTTCAGTCGGGTTTTTGTTTTTGTATCCGAGAAAAGCCCGACTAAAGTCGGTACTCTAAGCACCCACTTGCGGTTAGGGATTCTTATCAGGCGAAGAGATGGAAATAAAAGAGGGCGTCTTGGCTTTGTTGTCGCGCAGGCGCAACCGGATCAGGGTGAAGACCACGCCGGCGCCGATCGCCAGCACCAACCCACCGAAAAGAAGCAGTCCCAGATTATCAAAGCCGCAATCGTCGCAATCGGAAACGACGATGACTAAGCAAAGGACATTTTCCAGCGCCATGAAAGCGGCGGCTGCCAGCGGTGTCAGCAAAAGCATGATGTATTTGCCTTTCGACGTTGATCTGCGAAACCATTTGCAATTGTTTGCTTAGACACCATGAACGGTTGTTTGTTCCGGCTTGGCCCCGCCTAATTGCCGTCACAACCATTTACCATTCACGATTTACCATTTACGATTAGCGCATGAACTCATACACGGATCCCGCAATTCGAATTACCCTGCTGCCGCGCGACACTAACTCGCAAGGCACCATCTTTGGCGGCGTGATTCTCAGCTACATAGACATGGCCGGCGCCATCGAGGCCCACCGCCACACCAGGATGGATCGCTTTGTCACCGTAGCTATGCGCGAAGTGAAGTTTCATCAACCGGTCTTCGTGGGTGATCTGGTGAGTTTCTACGCGGAAACGGCTGCCGTCGGCACCACTTCAATTACCGTGCGGGTTGTGGTTGAAGCTGAGCGTCCCAGTAGTTCAGACAAACGCGTTCGTGT
>JBDUCF010000456.1:0-2539 GCA_040003545.1 Pyrinomonadaceae bacterium
CGCACGGCGATGGGAGAGTATGTCGGCGCACTGAAGGATGTTTCGGCGATCGACCTTGGAGCTACGGCGGCGCGCGGTGCGCTGGCTGCTACCGGCGTTGCAGCCGCAGAGATCGATCACACCATCATCGGCAATGCTCTGCAAACTTCGGGTGACGCCATTTATGGCGCCCGCCACGTTGCGCTCAAGGCGGGCGTCCCGTTCGATCGTCCGGCCCTGACGGTCAACCGCCTTTGCGGCAGCGGCATTCAATCAATTATTTCCGGCGCGCACATGATTCAGCTCGGCGAGGCGCGCACCGCGCTGGTGGGCGGAATGGAATCGATGTCACAGGCGCCGCATGTGATCTACGGGGCCCGCTCCGGTTTCGCGCTGGGCCAGGGCAAACTTGAAGATAGTTTGATGGTGGCGCTGCTCGACACCTACTGCAATACGCCAATGGCTGGGACCGCGGAGAACCTTGCGCGCAAGTACCAGATTCCGCGTGAAGAGCAGGATGCATACGCGCTTCGTTCTCAGCGTGAAGCCAAACGGGCGCACGAGGCGGGCGTTTTCGCGGAAGAAATAGTTCCCGTCGAAGTCAAAACACGAAAGGGCGTCACCCTCTTCGGCCACGACGATCACATGCGGCCTGACACAACCCTCGAAGGCCTGGCCAAACTCCGGCCGGCGTTTGCCAAGGATGGGTTTGTGACCGCCGGCAATGCTTCCGGGATTGTCGACGGGGCCGCAGCGCTGGTGATCGCCGGCGAGGATTACGTGAAAACGAATAACTTGAAACCGCTGGGCCGCATTGTTAGTTGGGCTTATGCGGGAGTGGAACCCGAGATCATGGGCATTGGACCCGTTCCCGCTACCCGCAAGGCACTGGAAGAAGCGGGACTGAAACTGGCAGAGATTGACTTGATTGAAGTGAACGAAGCTTTTGCAGCCCAGTATCTCGCCGTAGAAAAAGAACTGGGCCTTGATCGCGATCGGACCAATGTCAACGGCGGAGCAATTGCGCTGGGTCACCCCCTTGGTGCTACTGGCACCCGACTCGTTCTGACGTTGCTAAACGAGCTGGGGCGCCGCGGTGGTCGCTATGGACTTGCCACTGCGTGCATCGGCGGCGGCCAGGGAATCGCAATGATTTGCGAAAGGCTCTAGCAAATGAAGTGCGGAAGCCTTACGAGAGAGGATTGGATGTACCCTGCCGGCTACTTTCCTTGTTCTCCTGATTTTCATATAAAATCCGAAATCTTGTGCGTGGAGAGATCGGCGACGAGCGTCGGGACGAAGTAACTCCTGCAGAATAAACTTCTTACAAACGCTCCGGACGTCTGAATATTAAGGCACAAGTCTTGCGAGATTTACTGTGTTAAGTTGCGTTGGCCGCCCACGGCGCGAGCTCGTGGCATGATGTTTCATTAAACGATTAGGACTTGCGTGGAAGATATCGCTCATGGTGGAAAACAATCGTCGCCCGCAGGGCTGAACCTGATCGTCGTCATTCCTTCTGAATAAACTGTTCAAAGTGTTCTCTTATCCCAGATTTTCCTTCTGTGCCGGGCTGCGTGCGCGGAGAAATCTCAACTCTCGTCTAATTGCTTAAGGAGTTCCCTTCTATGTGCAAATTTCTACGATTTTCGCTAATCGCCTTTGTGTTCGTCGCTTTGAGCGCGTTGACTGTCATGGCTCAAGGCACGGTGACCGGCAGCATTGGCGGCGTGGTTATGAACCCCGCCAGAGAGGTGGTCCCCGGCGCTACCGTTGTAGTGCGTAACATTGAAACTAATAAGGAAGATACTGCGACAACGGATGATCAGGGCCGCTTCGCCGTCACGAACCTGCAGCCAGGCACCTACGCAGTAACAATTAACTCGACCGGCTTCAGCGCTTTTACCCAGGACAAAGTGGTTGTCGAGGTGGGACGAGTTACATCACTCGATGTGCCGCTCTCGGTAGGACCGGTTACCGGCACAGTGCAGGTTACTGCGGAGGCGCCGGTCATCAACACCACGCAGCAGGATTTCTCGACCAACATTAATCAGACCTCGATCAACGAGTTGCCTATCAATGGCCGGCGTGCTGCCAACTTCGCGATCCTGACCCCCGGCTCAACTCCCGATGGGAACTTCGGTCTAATCAGCTATCGCGGCATCTCCGGCCTGCTGAACAACAATACAGTTGATGGCGGCGACAACAACCAGGCCCTTTTCTCCGAAGAGCGCGGACGTACGCGTATCCCTTATTCAATTAGCCAGGCATCGGTTCGCGAGTTTCAGGTCAACACCTCGAATTACTCCGCGGAGTATGGCCGCGCGGCGGGCGCTGTGGTGAACACTGTCACCAAGAGCGGAACGAATCAATTTCACGGTGAAGGTTTCGAATACTATCGCAACAACAGGTTCGGCGCGCGAAATCCGCGTGCGACCCGGACAATCTTCACTCCCGGTCAACCGCTCCAAGTCGTTGGCATTAAGCCGAAGGATGTGCGGCATCAATTCGGCGGCAACATTGGTGGCCCGATTGCAAAAGACAAAGCGTTCTTCTTCTT
>JBDUCF010000457.1:0-2538 GCA_040003545.1 Pyrinomonadaceae bacterium
GCGCGACCTTCCGCTTAGGAGGCGGACGCTCTATGCAACTGAGCTACGGGAGCACGTGCGGTGTGAATCGTAAATGGTAAATGGTAAATGGTAAAGCGAGCGAGCGTGTGGGGCGTGGGTAGGGTGTAGGGTGTAGGTGCGTATTCAGGGGTGTTGGGTGCTGGGTGTAGACGGTCGAACGCCGCGACCCGGACTCCAAGTCTCTCTCTGCCTACTGCCTTCTGCCTTCTGTCTCTAGTCCTTCGCCCCTCGCAGGACTTCAGTCGCGCGATTGATAGCTTCGACGAGGCGTCGCGCGGCTTCGGCGGCATTTGCGCTATTCCGGTCTTCGATTGCCTGGCGCAAGTCGGGCAATGGGAGGGCAGCGTATCCCGTGTAGAACCCCGGCGCGTAGATCTGATGCTTGTACCACTGCCGCCCGCGCAGGCCTCGATCGTCGGTAAGCGCGCGCTCTGTGGCAATCAAAGCATCGTTGATTCGCTGTAGTCTCGCAACGGCGCGAGGGTAAGAGTTGTTGGCCTCGACCCTGGTCTTCTCTATCTCCTTCACGGTCTCGCCGCGCCGCTTATCGATCCGGGCGGCTTCCTGCGCCAGATCGTTTATCGCATCCTGGATCGGTTTAGCATCAAACGAGCCGGTTAGTTTCTTTCGCATCGCCATCTTTTTTGTTTCAGTTAGAAAGTCACGAAGCTCGTTAGCATAATCAGTGTAGTCAAGAGGCAAGCCGCCGGCGTCTGCCAGTCGCATCGCGATTATTCCCCACAACCGAGCCGCGGCCGCATGGTATTCAAAAGTGGGATCGCCAAAGTGCGACATCCAGTAAAACGTATCGTAGGCTGAATGATAGACACCATAATCGCCGCCAAAGCTCATATCCAACGACGGCACGCCGAGATGCTGAAGGAATGGTGTGTAGTCGGAGCCTGATCCGAGTGCGCCAATACGCGCTTCGGCAATTGGGGTATCGGTGCCAGTCACCGGATCCGTCAATTCAGCTTCGGCCGCGTTTTCGCGCGCCCGATCCTTCCAGGCCTGGTACACGGTCTTGCCTGTTTTTGGATCGCGAACGTCGCGGGTAGCCGCGCGAATCAGTTTCCACAACGAAGGGACGGATGACGCGCCAAAGTTAGCGCCGGACACCGCCGAGTCCATGTTGAGGTACGCGACGGCTTTCTCTTTTAGCTCGCTCGCATTTTCTTCGACCCACTCGGTCGAGCCGATAAGTCCCTGCTCTTCTGCGTCCCAGCTACCAAGAATCATAGTACGGCTGGGCTTCCACCCGGACTTGAGCAACTGGCCCAGTCCATGGCCCAACTCGAGCATGGCCGTAGTTCCGCTGTTTGGATCGACGGCGCCAAAAGTCCAGGCGTCGCGGTGGTTCCCCAGCACAACCCAGCGATCTTTTTCGGCGTCGCCTTCGATGCGGGTAATCACATCCCAGATTGTGCGAGTCACAAACTCGATGTCAGTCTTCAGGTGCACGCGTACATCGTTTGTAGCCCCGACGTGATATGCAAAAGGCAAGCCTCCCTGAAAACCCTTTGGCCGGAGCGGTCCTCGCAGAGGCTCAAGCAGATGGCGCGCGTCGCCATAAGACAAAGGCTGTACCGGAATATGCGGAAGATTTACCGCGTCTTCCTTTCTAATGCGCGGCGTGCCTGGTATTGCCGGAGTCCCGGGTGTCAGCGGGTCTCCAGGATGGATAAAAAGAAACTGCACTGATCCGCGCTGGGCCGAACCTTCCGGGCGCCATGGTCCCTTCGGATAAACTTCGCCCTGCATGTAACCGTCATCCGCCGGGTCGGAATAAATGATCAGACCCAATGCTCCGTTGTCTTCGGCGACTTTCGCTTTCACGCCGCGGAACGAATTGCCATAGCGAGCAATGGCGATCTTGCCTTTTACATCCACGCCCAATTTCTTGAGCGCCTCGTAGTCATTCGGCAATCCGTAGTTGACGTAAACGAGCGGTGCGGTCACATCGCCAGTGGCCCCGTAGCCATTGAAGAGGGGAATGATCTTGCGGTTGGAGGTGCTTGGATCCTGTGGCAGGATTGGCTCCTGAGTTCTTAACACTTGCCTGCGTGGCGCGACCAGTTCGAGAAGGGAGGGACGTCGCGGGTACGGCAGCAACACTTGATATTCTTTAAGATCGGAAGTCAGACCAAATCCGCGCATCTGATCGCGCACGTAAACCGCCGTGGTGTAATCCTCCGGCGTCCCGGCGACGTGTGGCTCTATCGTCAGGCGGCGCAGGTGCTCTCGCGCCGAGGCAGCGGCAGGCACGGCGCTGAATTGAATTTCCCAGCGTCGTTCGGCCGCTGAACCTTCAGCAGTGAAACCATCGAGGCCGGAGGTTTCCGATGAAGTCTGCGAAAATGCAGAACGCATCGTTGCGGCTGAGAACAACAGGCCCACTACCAGAATTAAGGTTACCAAACTGCGAATCGTTTTCACTTTGTTTCTCCCAGATGCTGTCATTGGTGTCTTACTTTCAGCCTAAGTAGCGCAGACTGCCAGTCTGCGCAAGCTGGCAGC
>JBDUCF010000100.1:0-8477 GCA_040003545.1 Pyrinomonadaceae bacterium
AATACTTTGTGGTGGATCGGCACGACCGGGCTCGACGGCATTCGCATGGACACCTGGCAGTACGTGCCAAATACGTTCTGGCATGATTGGACTTCGGCCATGAAACGAGAATTTCCGAACTTCACAGTAGTGGGAGAAGTGAAGGACGGGGATGTGGTTCACACTTCTTATTTTCAGGGTGGACATGTGCGTGACGGCGCCGACTCCGGCCTCGATTCGTTGCTGGATTTTCCTTTGTTCTACGCGGTTCGTCATGCATTCGCCGAAGGGAAGAAGCTGGACGAAGTTCCCAGGACTTTGGCGAAGGACTATCTCTACACGAATCCGGACATTCTCGTGACTCTGCTTGGGGGTCATGACGATGGCCGCTTCATGAGCGAAAAAGACGCGACCATAACGGGTCTGAAGCTGGCGAACGCTTTTCTATTGACGACGCGTGGCGTGCCGCAGCTTTACTACGGTGATGAGATCGCAATGACGGGCGCCGACGAGCCGACCACGCGAGGTGATTTTCCAGGCGGGTTTCCCGGCGACAAGCGAAACGCTTTTTCCCGTGAAGGGCGGAGCAGAGAAGAGAACGATCTTTTCGAATACGTGCGCAAGCTGACGCGACTGCACACCGAGCTCCAGCCACTACGGCGTGGCGCTCTGATCAATCTCTATTCTTCGGATCAGCAGTATGCTTATGCGCGAACCACCAAAGATGCGGCCGTAGTGATCGTTATCAATAACGATACGAAGCCGGCGGAGATAGAGTTCGAAGTCGCGCCGGCGGGTGTGGCAAACGGTATGCAGTTCATCGACCGTTTAGGCGCCAGCAAAAATGTTCAAGTTGAGAATGGAAGACTAAGCGTAGCGCTGCCTTCGCGTTCAGCAGCGATCTTTGTGCGGAAATGAGTTTGTGTTTGGAGGGTCGCGGCTCTGCCGCCTGATGTGCGGAAGGTCTATGACCTTCCGAGATGGCGGGGAGTGAAATAGGGCTGCGCCCTCGATTTTAGAAGACAGGGGCGAAGCCCCAGTAGGAGTCTTGATCTACCGGAAGGTCGAAGACCTTCCGCACATCAGGCGGCATAGCCGGGACGAGGGGACACATGGAGTTGGGTTCCGGGCGCACAGGAGGAGGATTGTTGATGCAAAAACCACGCTTGAGTTTCTGGCAAATCTTCAACATGAGTTTCGGGTTCATGGGGATCCAGTTTGGTTGGGGCCTGCAACTCGCCAACATGAGCGGTATCTACACCTACCTTGGCGCTAGTCCGGATGCAGTGCCGCTGCTATGGCTCGCAGGACCGATGACGGGACTGCTGGTGCAGCCGATTGTCGGTTCAATGAGCGACCGAACCTGGAACAGGCTGGGACGTCGTCGCCCTTATTTCCTGGTCGGCGCCATCCTCGCCAGTATTGCGCTCTTCTTCATGCCCGATTCCTCCGCGCTCTGGATGGCTGCCGGACTGCTCTGGATTCTTGATGCCAGTATCAACGTTAGTATGGAACCCTTCCGCGCCTTCGTTGCTGACAAGCTGAACGTCAACCAGCGAACCGCCGGCTTCGTAATGCAAAGTTTCTTCATTGGCATTGGCGCAACGTTTGCAAACGCGCTGCCCTACCTCTTCCGGCAATACGGCGTGACCGGCACAACGCGCAACGGCATTCCTTTGACGGTTCAGTACTCTTTCAAGATCGGCGCGGTTGTCTTCCTGCCGGCAGTGTTGTGGACAATCTTCACGACGAAAGAATATCCGCCGGAAAACCTGGAAGAGTTTGAGCGACTGCGGCGGAATACTTATGGCAGCGCCACGGGTCTCGCAAAAATATTCAAGGTAATAGCGGAATTGCTGCGAGAGATTTCCAGCGCCTTCTCCAACATGCCGAAGACCATGAAGCAACTCGCGATAGTTCAGATTTTCACCTGGCTGGGACTTTTCTGTATGTGGATGTTCTTCGGTCTTACCACCTCGTACCACGTTTTTGGCGCCGCGAATTCTGCCGACCCACGCTTCGCGTTAGGGCAGGAATGGGGCGGGAACGCCTTTGCCATTTACTCGATAGTCTGTTTCGCTATTGCCTTTTTGCTCCCGAAACTGGCTGCAGCTACAAGCCGCAAGACTGTGCACGCAATCTCGCTTATCTGTGGCGGCCTGGGTCTCCTTTCGGTTTACTTTATTCAGGACAAATGGATGCTGCTCGTCACCATGATTGGCGTGGGCATTGCCTGGGCTTCAATTCTTTCGATGCCTTACGCCATTCTATCGGGCGCGTTGCCGGCGGCACGAATGGGCGTCTACATGGGAATATTCAATTTTTTCATCGTTATCCCCGAGATCATTGCCTCGCTCTTTTTTGGACGTGTGATCCGCGCCATCTTTGGCGCGAACAGTACAATCGCACCCCTTTATGTGGTGATGGCAGGCGGAGTCTTCATGTTGATAGCCGCGATGCTGGTCACTATGGTGAGTGACGTTGCTGAGCGCGAAGCGCCGGCAAACGCTGTGCTCGCCGGAGACGCCCACGAAATGTTTACTGTTCCTGAATCAGTTCAACCGGTACCGAGCACTGGATTGGTTGATAAGGATTGAATGCCCATGCGAATGAATGAAGCGATAGGTCCACGACCTAAGACTCTCCTCGTTATCACCGCGCTCCTGCTCGCGTCGGGCTCGTATGGAATTGCTGCCCTACGCCCTCCCTTACGGTCGGGCTACTGCCCCGGTTGCTTGTCAAGTCAGGAACCTGCGCGCGATGTGGCAAGGGAACCGGCCCGACCATCGCGCGACTGGGTGCGTGATGGCGTCATTTACGAAATCTATCCGCGCGCATTTTCGCCACAGGGAAACTTCAACGGCATCACTGCCCGGCTGGACGATCTTAAAGACCTTGGGGTGTCGATTCTCTGGCTGATGCCCATTCATCCTATTGGACAGGAGAAGAAGAAGGGAACTATCGGCAGTCCATATGCGGTGCGCGACTATTACGGCATCAATCCGGATTACGGCACCAAAGAAGATTTCCATCGCTTGATCACGGAAGCGCATCGACGGGGAATGAAGGTCATTATCGATATCGTGGCCAATCACACTTCATGGGACAGCGTGATGATGAAGTGGCCGGAGTTTTATGAACATGACGCCCGAGGCCGGATCACCTACCCTCATGATTGGAGCGACGTTGCCGAACTCAATTACGCGAATCCTCGCCTGCGCTCGTACATGAAGGATATGTTGAAGTACTGGATCCGCGAGTTTGATCTTGATGGCTTTCGCTGTGACGTGGCCGAGGAAGTGCCAACGGATTTTTGGGAGAACGCGCGCGCGGAGTTAGACAAGATCAAGCCCGATATCGCGATGCTGGCGGAGGGACATAAGGCGGAGTTACTCGTTAAAGCATTTGACTTTGATTACTCCTGGCCGCTGCATACCGCCCTCACCAATGTCTTGCAGGGTCGGGGGCGCGCCTCGGATCTGCGCGATGAATGGGAAAAGGAATTCAAGGAATGGCCGCGAGGTTCACTGCATATGCGCTTCTCCGACAATCACGACGAACGGCGGGCGATTGCGCGATTTGGCGAACAGGGCGCGTTGGCTGCTTCTGCTTTAATGTTCACGCTTGATGGCGTTCCGCTTTTATATAACGGGATGGAGGTGGGGGACACGGCCGAATCGGGCGCGCCTGCTTTGTTTGAAAAGCTGCCGGTGTTCTGGCCCATCGCTGAACGACGACCGGAATTTCCACGCTTCTACAGACAGATGATGGCGTTGCGCCGTTCGCGCAGTGCATTGAGGCGTGGCTCAGTAGAGTGGTTGCGAAACTCCGATGCGTCTCGGGTATTGACCTACCTGCGCCGCACACCTGATGAAGAGATGCTGATTGCCATCAACTTCTCGAATCGTCCGTTCTCAGGTTTTGTTGAAGCCGATAGGGGAGCAGGGTTTGCGGATGTCACTCCGGATATCGCGCCGCCATTGCCACCGGATGCCCCGGCGCCGGCGCCGGGCCCGAGCAAACGAATGGTTAGCCTTCCCGCGCTTTCGCTCGATGCCTGGGGATACCGCCTGTTTCGCCGGTCAGCGAAGTTGAAATCCCAGGCAGCGTCTCGGTGATCAGTCAGGCCGCTTCAATTAGTTTTTGCGCCCTTGGTCTTTCTTTGCCTGGCGCCTTGGCGTGAAATGTTTCCTCGCCAAGTCGCAAAGGACTGAAATACGAAAAGCGCAAAGGGGATTTCCCGCCAACCACTTCGGCACGCTTTCTGTACGGCAATAAACCTATTCTCTGCATCGCCCGGGGTATTTCACCATTTTGCATGAACCAGCCCCAGACATTCTCTGTTCGCAAGTTCTCTGCGCTTAGCAGGATTATTCCCGCGTTGATTCCAATCACATCGCTGTCAACCCAGCTTGTATTTGGATTGAAGGCGTCAACAAATCCAAACTTCCCGTAAATCCGATCACCATACTTATCGCGCATTGTGCGCAGAGCAGCGACTGCAATCTCCGACGTAAACATCAGTGAACCGCCGGCGGCGGATGGCACGACTGTGCCGTCAATTGCCGGATCGCGGGGCGGACCGCCCCAGGCGAGATAACCTTTGGCGCTATCCGAAGCGGTGATGCCCCAGACGTTCGGCCCATATCCGGGAAACTCGTGGGCCAGGGTCATGCAGAACGCTCGATGCGCCAGAGTGGCGCTGATTGAATTCTCAAAATAGTCAATTTGATCGCCTCTGGTTTCGCGGCGATTGCGATAATCGATCCAGGCATGTGCGTATTGATGCATGAACAGAGGCACGCCAATGGTTGTGAAATAGACGTGGCCTTCATAGCGATAACGGTCGCGCCACAGTGCGTACCAGGATGCGGGCGAAATCGGATGGGTCGGCGATCCAACAGCCAGTAAATACAGAATGGTATCTTCGCTGTAGGTGTCCCAACGTGGTTTTAGAAAACCGGTTTCCGGTCTCCAACCATGCGAGAGGAGCAGCGGATCGCCATTCAGCATCCAGCGAAAATCCACCCGCTCGTAGATCTGCGTGGCCAGTCGGTAGATTTCGGCGTCCTTTCGATAGTACTGGCGGGCGGTAAGAATTCCAGCCAACAGCAAGGCGGTGTCAATCGAAGAGACTTCACTCTTCCATCTTCGTTCGCCGGTCTTTGCATCCAACCAGTGATAGAACCAGCCATGCTCCTGAAAAGCGCGGGCGTTGAAATATTGAAGTGTGTTGCGCGTGCGCTCGCGCGCTTGAGCCGGAGCGACCCAGCCATGCTCGCCCGCAATGCAAAGGGCAGTCAAACCAAAGCCGGTGGCGGCAATACTCGCCACGTCACGATGGTTTTCATCCAGCGACGAGCCATCCATGCGAGCGCGATCCGGGACCAGGCCCGTCTGCGGATCTGCTTCGTCCCAGAAATAACGAAACGAGCGCTGCTCGAGATCTTCAAGGAGTAATTCGTCTTCGCGCGAGAGGCGCCGGGTGGCCTCGGCACGCTGAACAGGAGAGTGGACCGCCGTCGAGCCTGGAGGCCAGGTGACAACTGAAGCGCAAGTGAGGAGCAGGAGGAGAACTGCGAGGGCCCGACGCAAAGCAGATGATGGATCGCCTTTGACTGAGTTCATTTTCACTGGGACCTAAAGGCGCCGGTAGCCTCTGATTAAAAGCGCGAGATTTTGGAGTGCGGCGACTTGTCGCCGCTTTGCTCTGCCGTGTTTGACGCTGCAGGTTCTTAGAAAGATGCGACTAAGACATGTTCATGACAAGTCGCGACGATCAAAAGCGCTGACAAGTCAGCGCACTCCAAAGGGTTGACGCTTTCAATTGTTCACGACTTCAAACTTTGTCTCCATAAGATCTTCAGAGTTTGGTCCTACCATCACCTTGAACTCGCCCGGCTCCACCACAAAGCGCATCTCGCGATTCCAGAATCCCAGTTGTTCACCCGCCAAGACAAATTCGACGTGTCTTTTCTCACCGGGTTGAAGCGTAACGCGCTGGAAGCCTTTCAGTTCTTTTACGGGCCGGGTCATGCTGCCAGCTACGTCACGAATATATAGTTGCACCACTTCATCGCCGCTGCGCTTGCCGACATTCTCGACATCAACGCTGACCGTTAGTTTACCGTTCGCCCGAATACTTTGGCTGCTCAGTTGCAGGTTGGTAATCTTAAACTGCGTATAGCTTAACCCATAACCAAACGGAAAGAGTGGCGTCCAGGGAACGTCAAGGTATTTCGAGGTGTATCTGTTGTTCGCCTCGGGGGGCCGGCCAGTGTTCATGTGATTGTAGTAGATAGGCACCTGGCCAACGGTGCGGGGAAACGTCACCGGCAATTTGCCGCCCGGGTTCACATCGCCAAACAGAATGTCGGCAATGGCATTTCCGGCCTGGCTGCCGCCCATCCAGGATTCGAGAATCGCCGGAACTTTCTCGACGATCCATTCGATAGTCGGAGGACGTCCATTTACTAATACGACAATGGTGGGCTTTCCCGTCGCGTATACGGCTCTAACAAGATCCATCTGACGACCGGTCAGATCGAGTGAGCTCTTCGACGCAGCTTCGCCAACCATCTCGGCTGTCTCACCCACAAAGACGATCGCGAGATCACTATCGCGCGCGGCGGCCACTGCTTCACCGAAGCCTTCGGTGGAGTCTCCGCGAACATCGCAGCCTTTCGCATAACTGACTTTGGTCTGCGGTGAAACCTTTGCTCGAATACCTGCCAGCGGAGTCACTGTATTTTCTTCGCGACCGTCGCCGGCCCACCACCCCATCGGCGCCCGGCGATCGTCCGCCAGCGGCCCAATGACGGCAATCGATCCGATGTTCTTATTGAGCGGCAGGGTTTGGCCTTCGTTTTTTAGAAGCACCATCGAACGGCCGGCAATTTCGCGAGCAGCTTTGATGCTTTCCGGCTTAAGAAGGGAACCGGCCTCGCTAGCTTCGTCGGTGTATGGATGATCGAACAATCCCAGTCGAAATTTGATGCGCAGAATTCGGCGCACTGCTTCATCGATCGTTGCTTGAGATACCTTTCCTTCCTGCAGCAGGGCCGGACCGTGTTGATTAAACAGGCGGCTGACCATCTCCATATCGACGCCGGCATTCAACGCTAAACGGGCAGCGTCTTTGTCGTCGGCGGCCAATCCGTGATTGATCAGTTCTTTGACGGAGGTGTAGTCGCTAACCACGAAGCCGCTAAACTTCCATTCGTCCCGCAGCACTTTAGTGAGCGTGAACGGATTTGCCGAAGCAGGCACGCCGTTGATGTCGTTGAAGGCGCTCATCACCGTGCCGACGCCGGCATCGACGGCCGCCTTGAAGGGAGGAAAGTAGATTTCGCGCAAAGTGTTTTCGGAAAGATCGGTGGTGTTGTAATCACGCCCGCCTTCCGCTGCGCCGTAGGCCACCCAGTGTTTGGCGCATGCCAAAATCTTGTTTGGCGCGCTGTAGTCGCTGCCCTGGAATCCCCTGACCCGCGCCCCGGCGAACGCCGCACCCAGATACGGATCTTCACCCGCGCCTTCTGTGATGCGTCCCCAGCGAGGGTCCCGCGCGATATCGAGCATCGGCGCAAAGGTCCAACGTACTCCGGCATCGCGCGCTTCCTGGGCGGCGATACTGGCGGAACGCTCGGCAAGACTGGGATCCCAGCTGCTTGCTTCAGCCAGCGGGATGGGAAAAATCGTGCGGTAACCATGGATCACATCGAAGCCTAACAAGACCGGAATCTTCAGCCGGGATTCATTCATTGCTACATGCTGGAGTTGATTGGTTCGCTGCGCCCCGCGCACGTTGAGCGTGGATCCCAGGAGGCCTTTGCGAATCAGATCCAAATGCTCGGGGCGAAAGTTTCCGTTGCCTTCGCCGTCCAGTTGTTGTAGTTGGCCAAGTTTCTCTGCCAGCGTCATGCGTGCCAGCAGCGCATTGATTTCCTTCTCAAAATCCCTGGGCCGTTGGGAGTGCGAATGAAATGGAGCCGCTATCAAGAAAATGATAACGACGAGCAGAATTAATAGATTGCGGATCGTTTTGCCAGGGTTCATTTTAGTTCATGGCCCGGAGTGCCAAATTAAATTGAATTTCAGCCTAAGTAGCGCAGACTGCCAGTCTGCGCAAGCTGGCAGCTTGCGCTACCTCAAATTAAGACACTCCCTGAGTTCTCTTCAGCTTCATCGCTACCGTGCGGCTGCTATATACTTCCAAATCTTCGTCCCCGAGTCTCTCGACTAGAGCTGAATTCATGCGAGCCTTATTAATATTACGACGGTTCTATCGAGAAAGCGTTGCCGTGCCGGCGCTGATGCTGATCACAATCGCGATATCAGAGCCGCCCCGAATCGTGGCCCAACGACGTCACTCGCCATCAACAACTCAGGCGGCTGCGAATTCGAGTGCCTCGGTCGCAGCCGGGTTGAGCGAAGCCGCGTCGCTGCTCCGGCTTGGCAAGCTTGAAGAAGCAGAGCCGATTCTGCGACGAGTAATTTCA
>JBDUCF010000458.1:0-2535 GCA_040003545.1 Pyrinomonadaceae bacterium
ATCCAGCCAAGGACGGCCGCATATCGGCGACAATGTTCCGCGATGGCCAACCCGTGTTCGTGGGCAAAGAACTTCCGGTAGCTGCTGACAACCAAACAGATCTTCAGCGGCTGAGCAGCGGTGGCGTCATTCAACTGGGCACGGGCATGGAGCCGGGCGAGTATGTGCTGCAAGTAATTGTCATTGACGCTCTGGCAAAAGTGAAGTACCGCACCGCGACGCAGTGGATTGATTTCGAGATTCTTAAGTAGCACGGACTTCGACTTGATTCCCTTCTTGTCTTGCCGGGCAGCCGCCACAGGCTGAAGTCTGCCGCCGCCTCCCCATGCATTCAATCATCATCGGCACAGCCGGCCACATCGATCACGGGAAAACCGCCCTGGTGCGCGCGCTGACTGGCGTGGACGCCGACCGCCTTCCGGAAGAGAAGCGTCGCGGAATCACCATCGATCTCGGGTTTGCCGATCTCGATCTGGGCGACCTGCGCATCGGGTTTGTCGATGTTCCGGGTCATGAGCGCTTCGTGAAGAATATGCTGGCCGGCGCGCACGGAATCGATGTGGTTGCCATGGTCATTGCGGCTGACGAAGGCGTCATGCCGCAAACGCGCGAGCACTTTGATATTTGCCGTCTGCTGGGCGTCGGCAAGGGCCTGGTGATAATCACCAAGAAGGACCTGGTTGACGAGGATCTTTTGGCTCTGGTGCGGACCGAAGCGGAGGAGTTGGTGGCGGAGTCGTTTTTGGCCGGCGCGCCGATCGTTTCCGTAAGCGCGCGCACTTCCGAAGGGATTGAAGAGCTGAAGCGTACCTTGCATGACGTGGGTCTAAGCGTGCCTCCCCACTCCGCACACTTTATTACCAGGCTGCCCATCGATCGCGCATTTATCATGAAGGGATTCGGCACCGTGGTGACCGGCACTCTGGTGGCCGGCGAGATTTTGGAAGGAAGCGAACTTGAGCTATTGCCTGCGGGCACGCGCTTGCGTGTACGCGGCGTTCAGGTTCATGGAAACGCGGTCGGACGCGCCACGGCGGGGCAGCGCACCGCGGTGAATTTAGGCGGTGTTGATAATTCGGCAATTGAGCGGGGCATGGTGCTGGCCCCGGTGGCGCGCTTGCAGCCCACTCAGATCATCGATGCCAGTATTGAAGTTTTGAAGAATGCCCCGCGCCCTTTGCGTTCACGTGCGCGGGTGCGTGTGCATGCGGGCGCCGCGGAAGTGCTCGCCCGCGTGCGCGTCCTGGAAGCCGGCGGCGAGATTGCCGCCGGCCAAAGCGGATTCGCCCAACTGCGTTTCGAGTCGCCGATGATCTCTGTGTTGGGTGATCGGTTCGTCATCCGTTCGTACTCGCCGTCAAGAACGGTTGCCGGAGGAATCGTGCTCAATCCCTCGGCGGCGAAGCATCGGGGGCGGAATGCGGCTGACGCGCGCGACCGGCTGGCAGTTTTGATGAAGGCCGAAGTGGAGGCCGACCGCGCAATGCAAGTGGCCATCTTCGCGCAGCTGGCCGGACCGCAGGGATTGCCGCGCGCGGACCTCCTCGCACGAACGGGTTGGAGCGACGATCTGATCGATACGGTTTTGAAGGAGACGAAACAGGCCGGCTCGATCGTCGATGCAGAAGGGATTCTGGTTCACCATGGCAGTTTCGCTCAGCTCAAGGATCTGGTGAAAGCGGAAGTAGATGCGCATCACCAGCGCGAGCCATTGTCGCGCGGCCTTTCGCGCGAGACTTTGCGTGACCGCCATTTCGCGCATGCCGCACCTGAGCTGTTTCGCTTCGTTATCGCGCAGCTCGAGAAAGACGGAGCTCTGGTCTCGGAGAAGGACACGATTCGTGCGCGCGCGCATAGTCGCGAGCTTTCGGTGGCCGACGAGAAACTTCGCGAGCAACTTGAACAGCTTTATGAGAAGGCGGGACTGGAGGCACCTTCCCTCGATGAAGCAATGGCATCTGGGGGAAGAAACGTGGCGGAGCGGACGCACGCCAGAAAGATTCTCCAATTGCTGATCGATGCCGGCGCGCTGGTGCAAGTGCAGCCCCAGCTTTTCTTTCATCGTAGAGCTTTA
The DNA here is from genome assembly GCA_040003545.1 of Pyrinomonadaceae bacterium. Taxonomy (GTDB): domain Bacteria; phylum Acidobacteriota; class Blastocatellia; order Pyrinomonadales; family Pyrinomonadaceae; genus DASXRU01. Next base: position 2,075 of record JBDUCF010000458.1, read on the forward strand.
GAGGAATTGACGGCCAGGCTTCGGGCGTACGCTGCCCGTCATGAACCCGAACGCGCCATTGACGTGGCCGCTTTCAAAGAACTGGCGGGAGTTTCCCGCAAATATGCGATCCCATTACTCGAGTTTTTGGATCGCCAGCGTTTGACTCGCCGGGCCGGCGATCGTCGGATAATCCTGTAATCCTGCAGAGCAAGAGGAAAGAAAGAGGGGCAAAAAGCAGGAGCCAGCCCGGGGAGAGCCTTTTTACCTTTGAACTCTTTTACTTTTGCCCCGCCTTATTCTTTTTGCCTTGCCTTATGCCATCGGCTGGCGTTAACATGCAGCCCAATTGATTCGCCGGCTTTTTCCGTAACCTTCATAACAACTCATTGGCTGGAGGTTCAAAAATGAAAGACGTGCTGGCCATAGTAGTAGGTTTGGGCGCGCTAGGGTATGGGATTTACAGATTTATTCTGTTTGTG
>JBDUCF010000459.1:0-2529 GCA_040003545.1 Pyrinomonadaceae bacterium
CTGGCCGGCGGAGTTCTTGTAGGATGCTTCAGTAACCCGCCATTCGTGCCCATTCTTGTACATCAAACTGACGGTGGCGTTGACGGTCTGCCGCTCGCCAATCACCTTGAGATACAGTGTGGCATCTCCATCCGAGTTATGCACGTTGACGTTTCCCGTAATGAAGGAGCCAAAGTCTTTTACTGCGCCAATATCCCGCGTCAGGGTGGCGTTCTGGCGCAAGAACGTCTTCGCCGTCGCGGCGGCGTCGCTGTTGCCGATGGAATAGAATACGGTTCCCACGATGGCTCCGACAAACAGCACGATCAGCAGACCGACAACCAATACTATGCTGGAGATGATTATGACGAGCTTTTTAGTGGTCATTTCAAGTGTTTGCGGCGGTACCCAGAGCTGAGCCGCTTTCGACGAAGTTCGACAGCGCCAAAGGCGCAAAAGACGGTAGCCAGGGGCGAGCGCGAAGCGCGCGGCCCCTGGGCCAGAGGCCCGAACGCATGCGCGCTGAAAGTGCGCAAAGATTCTCGCGACCTGATTGTTGTACGCCCAGTCATTATTTCTATCGCCCTTTCAGGGCTCTGTCATGGTATCAAGGTTACCAGGTGCGGCGCGCTTCGCGCTTGCACCTGGCTACCTTCTCTTACCCGCTTCGCGGGCTCACTAAGGGATCACTACCGAAAATAGATGCGGCCAAAATAGTAGATGAGCGGTGCGTTGAAGAGCAAGCTATCGAGTCGATCGAGAAAACCACCGTGCCCGGGAAGAATGTTGGCGGCATCTTTAGCATCAGCGCCGCGCTTAAGCGCGCTTTCCGTTAGGTCACCCAGCACACCCAGAATGTTCATCACCGCCGCCAGACCCAGCGCCCACTTCAATGGCAACTCGCGGAAAAACCAGAAATGCGCGAGGACGGCCATTAGCAAGCTGGCAGACATCCCGCCGACTGCGCCCTCCCATGTTTTGCCGGGGCTGACCTTCGGCGCCAGCTTGTGTTTGCCCAGCGCTCTGCCGACGTAGTAGGCGGCCGTATCACCGCCCATAAGTACCATGAAGAAAAATGAAAGCAGATGAGCGGACAGCGGCTCTTTGAAGCCTATACGCGTTGCCACCAGGTGCCCGCCCAGCAGCCCGATGTACATGACGCCCAATAACGTGGCGCCCACGGACGCGATCATTTTGTCGAAAGGCGCTCCTCTGAGCATTGCCGCTGTCAGTGTTCCCATCGTCAGCACAATGAGAATTATTTGGATCATCAGCAGGTCGGGCCACGAATGCGGTTCTACGAAATAGAACACGGAGAAGAGGGATACTGAGGCCAGATAACCTGCCGCAAACTCTGCCTTCACGCCGCGACGGCCCACGAGCAGCCAAAACTCAGAAAGCGCCACGACCATTGCTACCGCCGCCAGCAACACGAACATCAGAGCTAACTTCGGAATCAGAATTGAGGCGATCAGGATGGGCAGCGCTATGACGGCAGTAATTACGCGTGGCGTTGAGGAACTGGCACTCGCCGATTTGGTTTTGGATGTTGGGGTGGAAGGCTTCAAAGGGTTAGGCGTCGCGATCACTCGCCCCAGTCGGGTTCGGATTAGGTGTTCGCATTTCTTAACTGGAAAGATATATCGGGAAACGCTCTTTGGTTAAGCTAAATCACAGAATGAGACCGGCAACTCATTTCGCATTAACCACCAGCTTCAACCCGCCAAAGCGGCGCTTGCGCCCCTGGTAGTCAGCGATTGCTTCCAGCAAATGAACGCGCCGGAAATCAGGCCAAAGCGTTTCCGTGACGTAGATCTCTGCGTAGGCGCTTTGCCATAAGAGAAAGTTCGATATACGCAGCTCGCCGCTGGTGCGCACCAGCAGATCAAGCTCCGGTAGATCCCGGGTGTACAGTTCCAGAGCAATTGCTTCCTCGGTTATCGCATCAGGAGATTTCCCTTCTCCCATTAACCGCTGCACTGCCGCGCGACAGGCATCTACGATCTCGGCTCGACCGCCATAATTCAATGCCACGCTAAGAACCATGCCGGAATTGGCGGCCGTCCGCTCCGTGGCTTTAGCTATTTCCAGGCGAACGTTGCTCGCCAATTCGCTGGTGCGGCCAATAGTCTGAAAGCGAATATTCTGTTTGTCGATCTCATCCAGCTCCAGACGCAGGTAACGCCTGAGCATTCGCATTAGGGCATCAATTTCGTAGCGCGGTCGCTTCCAGTTTTCAGTGGAGAAGGCATAAAGCGTCAGCGCTCCCAACCCCAAACGCGCGCCGGTATCAACGGCGGCCCGCACGGCTTCAACTCCGGCCCGATGACCGGCAATGCGCGGTTGTCCTCGTTGCGCGGCCCAGCGTCCATTGCCATCCATGATTATAGCGACGTGCCGCGGGAGACGATCCCAATCGATGGAGGCCAAGAGCTTCTCATCGCGCGAGCCGGCTCTTACCAAAGTTGCAAAGTCCGAAAGCATTTCGTCTATCCGGTTTGATCACTCGAGAGAAAGATACTGCACAGGTGCATCTTAATCGCCGGCGAT
>JBDUCF010000460.1:0-2527 GCA_040003545.1 Pyrinomonadaceae bacterium
TTGCCTATGATAAGTTTGGGAGGGCAATTCATAATTCACCATCGGAGCGAATTAGACTAATAGATGCCAGAAGGAACTTTCCTAACTGAGTTAGCCTCGCCTCATGAGGAGGCCGAACACCAACTTTGCGACGTCTGCGACCGCGAGGCGCTTGATGGATTACTTCCATTTAAGGATCTTCAAGACCACCTGAAGACAGTTGTTGAGGCGAACGTTTCGACCCATGGTGATCTCAGCCGGATTTGCCCCAACTGCGTCGCGTTGTTCAGCCGCGCCCAGCACCAGCTTGATTCTCACGCGGCGGTTTTCGAGCAAACCAGTTACGTTCTGCCCACCCCACTGCGGCTCGATGCCGCGGAAAGCTTCACCGGCCGGGGCGTGACCATTGCTTTTCTTGATTCCGGATTCTACGCGCACCCGGACCTGACAACGCCGGCGAACCGAATTCTTGCCTATCACAGTATCTTCAACGCTGAAGAAGATCAGACGTCATTGGACACCATCGATGTCGCCAGTTGGCATGGCATGATGACTTCGGTGGTGGCCGCCGGAAATGGATCTTTGTCAGATGGTTTCTATCGGGGCATTGCGTCGGAGTCGAATGTCGTTCTGGTCAAGATTGGCAGAACGGGAAGAATAAGCGAAGACCAGATTCAGCGCGGGCTGGAATGGGTCCTGGCCCTGCGAGAAAAGTACCAGATTCGGGTCGTCAATATATCAGCCGGCGGTGACTATGAAGAGAGTTACCTCACAAATGCATTAGCCCAGACGGTGGAGCGATGTGTGCGCGAAGGCTTGACTGTGGTGTGCGCGGTAGGAAACGCCGGGATGGCGCCGGGCCATTCGGTGCTGGCGCCAGCCAGCGCGCCTTCGGCAATCTCGGTGGGCGGTCTTGACGATCAGAACTCCAGGGATCGAGCGCGGCGCGGCATGTATCGTTCGTCGTATGGACCTACGATCGACGGACTGCAGAAGCCCGAAGTAATTGCGCCGGGCATCTGGGTAGCAGCGCCAATTCTTCCCCGCACCCCCACTGCCGCCGAAGCTGCGCTCTATTCCCAGCTCGAAGGCGCGAGCGATGCGGAACTGAGCGAGATTATTCAAGCGCACACTGGGATTGATAAAGATCTGGATGAGGCACGCGATCTGCCAGTGCCGTTGCTGCGACAATTGATTACGATCAAGCTGCGCGAAGGCAACGTCATAAATCAGAATTACAAATACGTTGATGGAACCTCATTCTCGTCCCCTATCGTAGCCTCGGTTGTGGCTTGCATGCTGGAAGCCAATCCCGGACTAACCCCGCAGCAGGTGAAGCGCATTCTGATTGACACGGCAGAACGGGTGCCATCTGTCGAAGTCGACCGTCAGGGTTGGGGCGTGGTCTCGCCACGGCGAGCGGTGGAACTGGCGCTTAATGCCAGAAAAGTTTAGAGGCCTGATCTAAACCTACCGCCTTGGTCGGCTAGACACTCTTAAGGCTCGTGTGCCACAATCCAGTAAATCAAACGAACAGGCGAATAGTTTTGGAGAGGAGTTCTAGAGTCTAAATGTCTGACACCGAGACGCCATCTATAGGGAACGCACCGGATCAAGGAAGTGAAACCGAACCAGCGCCCGTAAGTACGGAAGAGATTACGTATCACGCCGTGGAAAAGGACGGCCAGGTTACCGCCATCTGGGAGATGCAGGGACGCAAGCACCTGCGCACCATCGATCCGCGATCACGACAGGGCCAGGAGATACTCAACCTCTACACCACGGAACATCACGACGAGACTTCGCCGGCAGGGGCAAGTGAAGCGGCATCTTCGTGAAACCAGGATTCTGCCGGTTAACTAATTCTCCAAGAGCTGCGCGTTTGCCGCAGCTTTTTGTTTTTTGGAGTGCGGTGGCAGAGCGAAGCGGCGACACCGCTTTGGATAATTCCCGGCCGCACTCTGGCTAATAGAAGCTTAGCGCTGTCGAAATCCAAAGGGCCGTCGCCGCTGCGCGCTGCCGGCGCACTCCAAAGGCGATAACTGAACAACTCGCGCCGCAGCGACAGGATTAGCATCAGCACATGCTCCGGCAATGAGTTGGTCGCATAACCCCGCGTGTTACAGACAGCAATGCTGTGTTGCCGGCAGTAATCGAGGGCGATGTCATCCACGATCCGAGATTTTGAAAAAAAACCAAAATTTCATTGAGCATAGGGGGCTGGACAGCCTCTTCTTCGAGCTAACTTGACTAAAATAACAAGGAATGTAAAGGTGGCCCGCTACCGTTCTCGGCCGTCATGGCTGGAATGTTGCTTGCCTGCAAAAAGTACCAGTCTTTCATACGATCCCCGGTCTTGGTCTTATAAGTAAGTTTTCCAGGTAAGTTTTTCAACACGGCGACAAACAAAGCTTTTGAAGCTTTCAGAAGGAGGAAGCGGCTATGCGAAGCGTGTCACGCTCTTTTGCAAGCGGGTTGGCATTGGTGTTTGTGTTTTCGGCGGTGGCTTTTTCACAGGCCAGCCAAAACGGAGGCATCACGGGTGTTG
>JBDUCF010000461.1:0-2524 GCA_040003545.1 Pyrinomonadaceae bacterium
GGTTCCTCTTTATGAAGGGCAAATCTATGAAGGGTAAAATTACCTTCTGCCTGATGGTGGCGGGTCTTCTAGGCGCCGGGGCAGGTCTGACAGTTGTGTCGGGTCAACAACCGGCGCGCTCAAACTCCATCCAAATCGTGGGCCTGCATGACCGGGTTACGATCAGGCGGGATGAGCGCGGCATTCCATACATCGAAGCGGCGAACGATGATGACCTGTATTTTGCGCAGGGTTACGTCACCGCCAGCGATCGGTTATGGCAGATGGATCTGCTGCGACGAAATGTTCGCGGGGAGCTTGCTGAGGTGCTTGGGCCGGCCGTGCTGAGCCAGGACCAGCTTCATCGCACGCTCGGCTTTGGCAGGATCGTTGATGCCACCGCCGCCCAGATGGCGCCCCAGATGCGAGGTGTGCTCGAAGCGTACGCGAAGGGCGTAAATGCTTTCATCGAATCTCGAAACAATCAGAATCTTCCGCCTGAGTTTTTGATTCTGCAATACAAACCCCGGCCCTGGCTGCCGGCCGATTCACTGGCGATTGGCAAACTCCTTTACGAGATCCTTTCCAACACCTGGAGATACGACATCATGCGCGCTTCGCTGGCCGGCCTGCCGAAAGCGAAACGCGATGCGCTGTTACCGGAAACGACGCCGCTTGACGTCCTGGTTGTTGGCGCCGATCGCGGGCGCCAGTCGACTGGTAGGTCATTACCCTCACCCCCATCCCCGGACGTATCCCTGCTCGCGAAGCTTGCGGAGTTAGCGGAAGGTCGCGCCTTAACGACGACTTCCTTCCCTGACGGACAGCCTTCTGCTGAACTGGCCCAGGCCAGCAACAACTGGGTTGTCTCCGGGAAACTAACTGCTTCCGGTAAACCGCTATTGGCAAACGACCCGCACCTGCCTCCCTTCGCGCCGGGTATCTGGTACATGACCGAACTTATCGCGCCCGGTGTGCATGTTGCCGGCGTAACCTTCCCCGGTGCTCCAGGAATCATTCTGGGTCACAACGATCAAATTGCCTGGGGCGCTACGAATCTTGGACCAGACGTACAGGATCTTTACCTCGAAACATTTGATAAGGAAAAGCCGGGCAGCTACCTGACACCATCCGGCTGGCGCGAAGCCGAAGTTCGTCATGAGCAAATCAAGGTTCGCAAAGGTTTCGCCGACGCCTCCACTGAAACACAAACCTTCGACGTCACGGTCACGCGTCATGGACCAATTGTTCTCAACGCGGGTGGCGCGCGCTATGCACTGCGCTGGCCGGCGCTCGCGTCTGATTCAGCGGAGAATGAAGGATTGTTTCTCGTGAATCGCGCGCGCAATTGGAAGGAGTTTACCGCGGCACTGAGCCACTACACCGGTCCGACGCAGAATTTTATTTACGCGGACGTCAAGGGCCACATCGGTTATTACGGCGCGGGTCGCATTCCCATCCGCAAGTCTGGTGATGGCAGCGTGCCGTACGACGGCGCAACTGACGCGGGCGAATGGACCGGCTTTATCCCCTTCGACAAGTTGCCGCACCAACTCGATCCACGTTCGGGAATAATTGTCACTGCCAATTCACGCATCGCCGGGACCGACTATCCTTACTTTCTAACGCACGAGTGGGCCCAACCGTATCGCGCGCGTCGCATCTTCGATTTGCTCTCGCAGAAAAGAAAGCTAACTGCGGAAGACTTTCGCCGCATTCAGGGAGACACGTACTCGATTGCCGGAGCGCTCTTCGCGCGTGAAGCGGTCAAGATCCTCAGCGGGCAAACGATGGACGACACCATGAAAGCATCGGTTGCGTCATTTGCAACCTGGGATGGTCGGGTGGAGGCGGACTCGAAGGTGGCGCCGCTCGTGGCCCAGATGCGCCTCGCGTTCCGCCAGCGCGTCTTGAAGGCCGCGTTAGGCGAACAGTTGTTCAAGACCTTCGTATGGCCCAACTCCGATACGCTTATCGACCGGGTGATCAGTGAACAGCCACGCGAATGGCTGCCGCAGGAATTCAAAAGCTACGCCGACCTTCTGCGCGCCAGTTACGCTGATGCTCGGCAAGCATTAACGAAAAGCCTCGGCGCAGATGAATCGAAGTGGACCTGGGGGGCAATGTCGCCGGCGAAGTTTGCGCACCCGCTGGCCACAGCGCCTTTTATTGGAGCGCAGTTCACTATTGCGCCTTTCCCCCAGGGCGGCACCCCATTCCTTCTCGGCGCCACCGTGAATGTGGGCTCTTCAGTTTCAATGCGTCTGATTGCCGACCCAGGCGATTGGGACAAGACCCAACACGGCATTGCACTGGGCGAGTCCGGCCTGCCAACGAGTCCCCATTGGAGCGATCAACTCGCTGATTGGCGCGCTGTGACGCCGCGCGCATTCCCCTTCACAAAGGCTGCCGTGGCGAAGGCGACGAAAGAAACCACGATATTAGAGCCCCCGAAGTAGAGGGCGGGCTTTGTCAGTGCTGCGACAGCAGTGGCCTGTCAGAACCGCCTGCGGTAGCGGGCGGTTGATCTATCGGTCCGACTTGC
>JBDUCF010000462.1:0-2510 GCA_040003545.1 Pyrinomonadaceae bacterium
GCTGAGGGACCTTCGTTGCAAGGACTCTGGCATGACGGCCAGGATAATCAACGCGGCTTTTCGCCGCTACACTTCAAAACGCCTGTCGGTGTATACTCCTCTCGTCCCCAAAACTAATTACACTTCGGGAGCATTTACGGCAATGAAACTCTTTATAGTCGTCTCGCTACTTCTCTGTTTGCCGGTTCTGGCCCTGTCCCAACCGAAATCACGCAAGCTGTTTCCCTATAGCTACAGCATCGACGATCTGCCTAATGGATTGCGCTTGATCACTGTGCCGACAGATTATCCGAACCTGGTGGCGCTCTATATCGTTGTTTCGACGGGATCGCGTAACGAGATTGAGCAGGGCAAGAGCGGATACGCGCACCTGTTCGAGCACTTGATGTTCCGCGGCAGCGAACATTTTTCCGCTCAGCAACGCGACGAGATCCTCAAACGCGCGGGCGCCGACTCTAACGCGTACACTACTGACGACCGCACCGTCTATCACGAAGTTTTCTCAAAAGAGGACCTCGATCGGGTCATAGAGCTGGAAGCCGATCGTTTCCAGCATCTGAAGTACCCGCCCGACGCGTACAAAACCGAGACCAGGGCCGTGCTGGGCGAATTCAACAAGAACAGCGCCGATCCCGAAGAGAAACTATTTGAAGTGCTGCGCGCGACCGCATATAAGCGACATACCTACGCGCACACGACAATGGGCTTCATCGAAGATATCGAAGATATGCCCAACCAATATGACTACAGTTGGGAGTTTTACAAGCGCTACTATCGTCCCGAGTACACCACCATCACGGTAGTCGGCGATGTTAGCCGCGACAACGCGCTGGCGCTGGTCAAGAAATACTTTGGCGACTGGCAGCGCGGCAGTTATGCGCCGCAGATTCCCCTCGAGCCGGAACAGAAAGAGCCGCTCACCGCGCATGTTCCCTGGCCATCGGAGACCCTGCCTTTGATTTATGTCGCGTTTCGCGGGCCGGCATACTCCGATGTCAAGAAAGATAAAGCTGCGCTTGATCTACTGGCGCCCATCGCCTTTGGCGAGAACTCTGATCTCTACCAGCGATTGGTCTTAAAAGAGCAGAAGGTCGAGTCGCTCGGCTATTCATCTGACAACCGGGCGGACCCGGAGCTTTTCTATGTGTCCGCGAGTGTCAAGGATGAAAAAGATATGGATTACGTGCGCCAGCAAATCATTGACACGTTCAAGGGGTTGACCACCGAAACAGTGTCGCAGGCAAAGCTGGATGCTACGCGTTCGCGTCTGCGCTACAGTTTTGCGCTGGCGATGGACAGCTCAGAGGCGATCGCCGGTGCGATGGCCCAATACGTCGCCCTGCGCAGAAGTCCGGAGACTCTGGATAAGCTATATGCGCTTTACGACACGATTACGCCTCAGGATATTCGCGAGGTCGCCGCGCGCTACTTTGTCGATAACCATCGCACAATTGTTACCTTAACCACCGAGAAAAAGAATAAGGAGGCGGGAAACTAATGCTGCGCACACTGATTCTGTCGCTGGTTATTGTCGGAACCATGCCTGCCGCTCTGGTGGCCGCTCAAAAGAACAAGCCTATGAAAGCTGCCCAGACGAAAAACGTTTTGTTGCCGAACCGTTCGCCACTGATCACATTCCGAATTCTATTCATGACCGGATCGGCGTTCGATCCCAGGGGCAAGGAAGGCGTCGCCGCGCTGACCGCAGCGATGCTGGCTGAGGGTGGCACGCGCTCAAAAACCTATCCGCAGATCGTGGAGACCATGTATCCCATGGCTACGTCTTTCGATTGGCAGATCGACAAGGAAATGACGGTCTTCACCGGCACTACGCATCTCGATAACCTGGAGAAGTATTACTTGCTCGTACGCGAGATGATGCTCGATCCGGGTTTTCGGCAGGACGATTTCACTCGCCTGAAAACCGATGCAATCAATTATCTGAAGGTATCGTTGCGCGGCGGCAATGATGAAGAGCTGGGCAAGGAAGTGCTCTACAACATGATCTATCCGGAGAGCCATGCCTACGGCCATCAGAATCGCGGAGACGTAAGTTCGCTGGAGTCGCTTACGGTGGACGACCTGCGCGCCTTTTACCAAAAGAATTACACTCAGGCAAATCTCGTCATCGGTCTGGCCGGTGGTTATCCCGCATCGTTCGCCCAAAGAATGGAAGCCGACTTTGCCAAACTTCCCAAAGGAAGTCCTGGGGCCGCGCGTTTTGCCGCCCCCCCTTTCTCTTCGGGACTGAAAATCGACATTATCCAGCGCGAGACCCGTTCCACCGCCTTGTCACTTGGCTTTCCGCTCAACGTGACCCGGGCGGACAAAGACTGGCCGGCGTTGGCGCTCGTGGCGTCATACTTTGGCCAGCATCGATCGAGCAACAGTTATCTTTATCAGCGTCTGCGCGAAGCCCGCGGCTTGAACTACGGCGATTATGCCTACCTTGAATACTTCCCGCGCGGCATGTATCAGTTTCAGCCTGACCCAAACCTGGGCCGGCAGCA